>NZ_JBFAQR010000035.1:0-74212 GCF_040678815.1 Kitasatospora sp. NPDC049285
GCGGTCGCACACGGACTGGACCTGGTGGCCCGCGGGGCGGACCTGGTCGACGTCGGCGGCGAGTCGACGCGGCCGGGCGCCCAGCGGGTCACCGAGGCGGAGGAGCTGCGCCGGGTGATCCCGGTGGTGACCGAGCTGGCCCGGGCCGGGGTGGTGGTGTCGGTGGACACCATGCGGGCGAGCGTCGCCGCGGCGGCGGTCGAGGCCGGCGCCAGGGTGGTCAACGACGTCTCCGGCGCGCTGGCCGACCCGGCGATGGCCGAGGTGGTGGCGGCCACCGGGGCGCCGTTCGTGGTGATGCACTGGCGCGGCCAGTCCGCGGACATGGACGCCCTCGCGGTCTACCGGGACGTGGTCGCGGACGTGGTGGCGGAGCTGACCGCCCGGGTGGAGGCGCTGCTGGCCGCCGGGGTGAAGGAGGAGCAGCTGATCCTCGACCCGGGGCTGGGGTTCGCGAAGACCAGTGAGCACAACTGGGCGCTGCTGGGCCGGCTGGACGCGCTGACCGCTTTGGGGCGGCCGGTGCTGGTGGCGGCTTCGCGCAAGCGCTTCCTGGGTACGCTGCTCGCCAACCCGGAAACCGGGGAGCTGCGCCCGGCGCGGCAGCGGGACGACGCCACGGCGGCGGTCTCGGTGCTGTCGGCCCGGGCGGGCGCCTGGGCGGTGCGGGTGCACGATGTGGCCGGCACGGCTGACGCCGTACGAGTGGTCGCTGCCTGGCAGCGGGCGGCGCGAAGGGGGTAGGCGTGGCGGAGGCAGTGAGCGGCAACGACCGGGCGGCGCTGGAGTCGGACCGCGAGGCGGTGCTGGCGGCCAACCAGACGCTCTACGAGGCGCTGGAGACCGGCGACCTGGAGGCCGTCGAGTCGATCTGGCTGGGGCCGGACGAGGCTGACGACAAGGGCGGCGTGTTCTGCGTGCACCCCGGCTGGCCGGTGCTGATCGGGCGGGCCCAGGTGACCCGCTCGTACATGCTGATCATGGCGAACACCGAGTACATCCAGTTCTTCCTGACCGACGTCGAGGTCGACGTGCAGGGCGATGTGGCGCTGGTCACCTGCACCGAGAACATCCTGTCCGGCGGTGAGCCCGAGGAGGAGGGCGAACTGGGGCCGCTGGTGGGCGGGAAGGTCGTGTCGACCAACCTGTTCCGCCGCACCTCGGACGGCTGGAAGCTGTGGTCGCACCACGGCTCGCCGGTGCTCACCAGCGGCGACGACGACGAGGACGACGAGGACGAGTGACGGCGCGGCCCGCGCGCCGAGCAGGCGCGGGCGGGCGTCGTCAAGTGCCGCCGAGGCCAGTCCGAACGGGTGGGCGGCCGGGGAGGCGGTCTGGCGCGGTCGGTGCTCGAAGGTAGATTCGAGGGGCGGCGGGCGACCGGTGCCCGCCGGTCCCCGCCCGTGCGGGGCCGTCAGCTGGGAGCAGTGATTCGTTTGCTGGACCGCGTCACCCTGCGGGGCCTGCGTGCCCGGGGCCACCACGGCGTCTTCGAGCGCGAGCGCATCGAGGGGCAGACCTTCGTGGTCGACCTGGTGCTGTTCCTCGACACCCGGCCGGCCGCCGCGGGCGACGACCTCACCCGCACCGCGCACTACGGCGTGATCGCGGAGGAGGTCACGGCGGTGATCGCCGGGGATCCCGTGGACCTGATCGAGACGCTCGCCCAGCGGATCGCCGACCGGTGCCTGGCGCACGAGGTGGTCGAGGAGGTCGAGGTCACCGTGCACAAGCCGGACGCCCCGATCACCGTGCCCTTCGACGACGTCACCATCACCATCCGCCGGGGGCGCTCCTGACGCCCCGTCGGAAGCCGAGCAGAGGGAATTCCGTTGCCGACGACTGACCCGACCGCCTCGCCGACCACCTTCGACCTGGAACGCCGGGTGGACCGAGCCGAGTCCACCCTGCACTCATCCCGGCACGCCGCCCTCGCCCTGGGCAGCAACCTGGGCAACCGCCTGGAGACCCTGCAGGGCGCGGTGGACGCGCTCGGCGACACCCCGGGCCTGCGGATCACCGCGGTCTCCGCGGTGTACGAGACCGACGCGGTCGGCGGCCCCGCCGACCAGCCGAGCTACTTCAACGCGGTGGTGCTGCTGCGCACCTCACTGCCGCCGGCCGACCTGCTGGAGCGCGCCAACGCGGTGGAGGACGCCTTCGGGCGGGTGCGCACCGTGCACTGGGGCCCGCGCACCCTGGACGTCGACGTGCTCGACTACGAGGGCGTCACCAGCGACGACCCGCACCTGCTGCTCCCGCACCCGCGGGCGCACGAGCGGGCGTTCGTCCTGGCGCCCTGGCAGGACGCCGACGGGCAGGCGGAGATCCCCGGCCACGGGAAGGTCGCCGCACTGCTGGACGGCCTCGGTGGCGCCGCGGCGCAGGGCGTCCGGCTGCGGGCCGACCTCCGGCTGCAGCTGCCGGAGTAGCCGGCCGCCGCGGTGGCGGGAACTTCCGGCCGCACGCGGGCGTAGCTCCCTGCGGGTGCGGCCGGGCCGGTACGGTGGGCTGGTCGCCGCCGTCCCGGCCCGCCGGGGCCGCCGCCCCGCCCGTCACCAGGGAAGGAACCCCGTCCGCGTGAAGCCGCTCCGTCTCCGTCTGTTGCTCGGCATCATCGCGATCACCGGGGCGCTGTCCTGGGCCGGGGCCCGGCTGTGGGACTCGCTGGGCACCCTGCCCGGCGTGCCCGCCTACGCGCCGTACGTGCTGGCGGCGATCGCGGTGGTGCTGCTGGCCGCGGCGATCTCGCTGCGGTCCCGGCTGAAGGCGGTGCGCGAGCGGCAGCCCGGGGCGAAGGGCGTGGACCCGCTGCACGCGGCCCGGGTGCTGGTGCTGGGGCAGGCCAGTGCGCTGGTCTCCTCGGTGGTGACCGGGATCTACGCGGGCGTCGGGGTGTTCCTGCTCGGCCAGCTGGAGGTGGCAGCCCGCCGGGCGCAGGCGCAGACCGCCGGCTGGGCGGTGCTGGCCGGTGCGGCGGTGATCGCGGTGGCGCTCTGGCTGCAGCACATCTGCCGGCTCCCCGAGGACCACGACGACCCGGAGCGCCCGCGCGGGACGGCCGCCTCCCCCCGCTGAGCCGGGACCCCGCGATGCGCTGACGACGGGTCAGAAACCGGTGACTTTCGGCCAATGATCCACTCCGGTGCGTGTTTCTGGCGGACTGTCAAGGCCCGAATGGGGGGCGAGGCTGACAGGGCCCTGACTCGCACGCTAGTTTCTAGCCATGTCTCGCGGACGCCACCGTCATTCCTCCTTCCTCGGCCGGTCGCTGCCACCGGCCGCCTCCGGTGTGCTCGTGCTCGCGGCGCTCGCCGCGCTGGTGGCCAGTCCGGACCAGATCGTGGCCCGCTCGGTCGGCGTGGCGGCCGTGGTCGCCGTGGTCGGCCTGGGCCTGGTGCTGCGCCAGCGCGACCGGGCGGCCCGGACCGCCGCGGAGCTCGCCAGGGTGCGCCGGCTGCGCGCCGAGGAGCGGTTCGAGGAACAGCTCGCCGAGGCCGAGTACGCGGCCGAGGTCGCCGAGGAGCGGGCCACCCGCTTCGGCCGGCGGCTGACCGCGGAGAAGTCCCGGCTGGCGAAGGCGGAGACCGAGATCGCCCGGCTGCTGCGCGAGCGCGCGGTGATGGTCGCCGAGCAGGCGCTGAAGGAGGCGGAGGCGGTCCAGCAGGCGCTGGAGGCGTCCCGCCCAAGGAACCCGGCCTCCCCGGCCGCGTACGTCCGGGCGGCGGCCGCGCTGCGGCACCTGGAGCGGCAGGCCGCGACCGCCGAGGCGAACCGGGAGGTGGACGAGCGGGCCCAGGTCGAGCTGCGCCCGAAGATGCCGCAGCCGGTGCCCACCGCGCAGACCCTGCGCACGGTCGCCTCGGCGCTGCCGAAGCCGGTGCCGCCGACCGCCGCCGTGGTCCCCGCGCAGGCGTCCGGCGCCGTCGAGCAGGCCGTCCCGGAGCAGTCCGCTGCGGTCGTCCCGGGCGGGCGGCAGCGCCCGCGGGCGGCGAACTTCAGCTTCTTCGGCCGGCCGGGCAGCGCCCGGGCCGCGCTGCGGGCGGCCGCGCCGGCCCCGGCGGTCGGCGACCTGGCCGACGTGGTCGGGGACGAGGCGCTGGCCGCCAGCGAGCAGTACGCGGTGGTGGACGCCGGGCCGGTGGACGCCGCGCAGCAGCCCGACCACCTGGCGGTGGAGCAGCCGCCGAGCCACCAGCACGCCGAGTCGGACACCGTGCCGGAGGTGGTCGACCTGACCCCGCACGACGAGACCGAGCTGCTGGAGCTGCCCGAGCTGCGGGCCGGCCGTTCCTGACCCGCTGACCACGGATGCGCCCCGGCCCCCTCCGCACGGAGGGGGCCGGGGCGTTTTCGCGGCCGGCGCGGCGTCAGGCGGCCGCGCGGGGTCAGACGTTGACGCCGAAGTCCTGGGCGATGCCGACCAGGCCCGAGGCGTAGCCCTGGCCGATGGCGCGGAACTTCCACTCCGCGCCGTTGCGGTACAGCTCGCCGAAGACCATCGCGGTCTCGGTGGCGGCGTCCTCGGAGAGGTCGTAGCGGGCGATCTCGGCGCCGCCGGCCGCGTTCAGCACCCGGATGTAGGCGTTGCGGACCTGGCCGAAGTTCTGGCCGCGGTTGTTGCCGTCGTAGATCGAGACCGGGAAGGTGATCCGGGTGACGTCGGCGGGCAGCGCGGCCAGGTTGACGTTGATCCGCTCGTCGTCGCCCTCGCCCTCGCCGGTGCGGTTGTCGCCGGTGTGGACGACGGTGCTGTCCGGGGTGCTGGTGTTGTTGAAGAAGACGAAGTGGCGGTCGGAGTACACCTTGCCTTCGCCGTTCAGGACGATCGCGCTGGCGTCGAGGTCGAACTCGGAGCCGGTGGTGGTGCGCACGTCCCAGCCGAGGCCGACGGTGACCGCGGTCAGGCCGGGGGCCTCCTTGGTCAGCGAGACGTTGCCACCCTTGGAGAGGCTCACGGGCATGGTTGTGGTGTCCCTTCGGTCGGTTTTGCGGGGAGAACGCCGGACGGGCGGCCGTTGGTTCCATCGCTTGGTGGACGGATGGTTTCCTCCCCCGGTCGGCCGTCAGATTCTGGGGTAGCGGCCCTGGACGGTCCAGATGTTCGGGTTGTCGGCCAGGCCCTCGTGCAGATCGAACAGATCGGCAAGCACATCCTGCAGGAAGTCCCGCGCCTCGCGCCGCAGTTCGGCGTGTCGGACGACCAGCGGCGGGTCGTCGGGGCGCCAGGTGGCGGTGATCTCGACCCAGCCGAAGCGGCGGGTGAAGCGCAGCAGCTCGGTGTTCTGGGTGAAGTCCAGGTCCTCGGTGACCACCCGGGCCGAGCGGCTGCCCCGCGGGTCGTCGTCGAGCCGGTCGGCGATGTCGCACACCGCCCAGGCGAAGTCCAGCACCGGCACCCAGCCCCAGCGGGTCTCCACGTCCGAGCCGTCCGCCTCCAGGTAGACGTCGCCGGCGAACAGGTCGTGCCGCAGCGCCCGCACCGGTGCGGTCCGGTAGTCGGTCTGCGGGGGGTCGGGGAAACGGGTGGAGAGGGAGTAGCCGAGCTCGATCACGCCCGCCATTCTCCCCTCGCGGGCGGGCGGCGTTAACCGCGTGACGCGGGCGCGGCCGGACGGGATGATGGGCGCATGACTGAGCCTGTGCGCGTACGGGGTTCGGTGGTCGTCCCCGACGCCGAGCTCGTCTGGCGCTTCTCCCGCTCGTCCGGACCGGGCGGGCAGCACGTGAACACCTCCGACAGCCGGGTCGAGCTGCTGTACGACCTGGCGGCCTCCGCCGCGCTGCCGCCGGTGTGGAAGGAACGCGCCCTGGAGCGGCTGGCATCCCGGCTGGTCGACGGGGTGCTGGTGGTGCGCGCCTCCGAGCACCGCTCGCAGTGGCGCAACCGCGAGGTGGCGGCGGCCCGGCTGGCCGCGCTGCTCGGCGAGGCCACCGCACCGCCGCCGAAGGCCCGGCGGGCCACCAAGCCGAGCCGCGGCATGGTCGAGCGGCGACTGGAGAGCAAGAAGCACCGCGCCTCGCTGAAGCAGGGCCGGGGCCGGATCCGTCCGGAGTGACGCGCCAGCCCTGCTGACGGACGGTCAGCCGAGCTTGCGGTAGCCGCTGCGGAAGTACAGCAGCGGTCCGTCCGCCGGGGCGGTCACCCGGGCCTCCAGGACCCGGCCGAGCACCAGGACGTGGTCGCCGGCCGGCACCCGCTGCTCGGTGCGGCACTCGACGGTGGCCAGGGCCCCGGTGATCAGCGGCGCCCCGGAGTGCGGGCCGCGGGTGTGCGGGGCGTCGGCGAACAGCAGCCGGTCGCTGAGCCGGCCCTTCATCGCGAACCGCGAGGCCAGCGTGCGCTGTTCCTCGGCCAGCAGCGACACCGCCCAGGTGTCGACCCGGGTGAGCAGCTCGTCCATCCGCGAGTCCTCGCGCACCGAGACCAGCACCATCGGCGGCTCCAGCGACACCGAGAGGAAGGACGTGGCGGTCATGCCCACGTCCTCGCCGTCGGCGCCGCCCTCGGGGTCGTGGGCGGTCACCAGCGAGACGCCGGAGGCCAGCTGGGAGAGCGCCGCGCGGAACTCCTCGGGCGTGGCGGCGGCGGTGGCGGCGGGGGACTGCGGGGTGCTGTACACGTACCGCACGGTAGTCCCCGGTCCGGCCCGCCGGTATCGGGCCCTGGTCGTAGGTCCGGTCGGTCGCTGGGCTGAGCTGCGGGAAGGCGGCGCCGCGAGCTGACCCTCGTTCAGCGGGCCTTCGGCGGGCGTTTGTTGGGGAAGCTCCCGGTACGGCCGGATTCCGGAGCATTCCTCGGCATGAGCATTATGTGATTTGAGTCACACTGACAGGCTATTGCTGACCGAGCGTGCCTATCGCAGTGCTCCCTGTGATTCAGTTCTTCTGGCAATCGGACGACAACCTTTCAAGCACTATCCGAACAGCCGGGGAGCCCCCGCATGGAAGCCGAGTCGGAGCCCTACGTCCGCCTCGCGACCCTCCGCACCTTGCACCGGGTCGTGGCGGACCTCAACGCTGCCCGGAGCCTGGCGGGGACCCTGCAGGCGGTCGTCGAAGGCGCGGTGCACGGGCTCGGGTTCGACGCGGCGGCGGTCAGCCTGGTCCGCCCGGACGGCGACCTGGTGGTCGCCGCGGTGTGGGAGATAGAGGAGAGCGCCTTCGGCGGTCCCGCGGTGCTGCTCGGCCAGGTCGGCTCCCGGGAGTCCTGGGAGCGGATGCTGCAGGTCGCCGACCACTGGGGCACCCTGCGCTTCATCCCGCACGACCGCGGCTGGGCGATCGCCACCGACGTGCCCACCTGGACCGGCGACGGCCCGCTGCCGGTCTACTCCAACGACTGGCACCCGCAGGACGTGCTGCTCGCCCCGATGTACAGCGCCGGCGGCGACCTGCTCGGCGTCCTGTCGGTGGACCGCCCGCGCAGCGGCAAGCGCCCCGGTGCGTGGACCCGCGAGGCCCTGGAGATGTTCTCCCTGCAGGCCTCCATCGCGATCGGGAACGCCCGGCTGCGCGCGGAGATGCAGCGCGCCCTGGCCCGCCTGGAGAAGGAGCAGCAGGCCCTGCGGGCCAGCGAGGAGTCCTTCCGGCAGGCCTTCGAGTACGCCCCCAGCGGGATGGCCATCACCGAGCTGCACGGCGACGCGATGGGCCAGCTCACCCGCGTCAACGACGCCCTGTGCCGACTGCTCGGCCGCCCCCGGGCCACCCTGCGCCAGCAGCGCTTCGCCGACCTGGTGCACCCCGACGACCTCGACCTGCTGCGCCGCACCAGCGCCGAGGGCGGGCGCGCCGAACTGCGGCTGGCCCGCCGCGACGGCGGCTACCAGTGGGTCTGCCTGCGCAACTCGGTGGTCGCCGACGCCGCCGAGGGCCCCAGCTTCCTGCTCACCCACGTCGAGGACATCGAGGACCGCAAGCGACACGAGCTCCAGCTCGCCCACCGCGCCAGCCACGACGCCCTCACCGGCCTGCCCAACGGCGCCGAACTGCGCGCCCGGCTCGGCCGCCGGCTCTGCTCGCTCCCCGCGCACGCCGTCGCGCACCCCGGCGAACTCGGCCACCAGGCGCCGTCCGGCCACGCCCTGCCCCCGCCCGGTGCCCCCTACCCGCCCTCGTACGCCGCGCACGCCGCCTACCCGGGCCCCGGGGCCCCCGCCGCGCTGGCCCACGGCTACGCGGCCCCTGACGAGGGACTGGAACGGGACCGCGAGGCCTTCGCCGCCGGGCAGGTGCTGCGCCACAGCGGCGCCGCGGTGGCGCACGTGCACGCGGTGGTCCCCGCCGAGTCGCCCGGCAGCGAGGCCTGGGCCGGCCACCGCCGGGCCGCGCAGCCGCCCGGCGACAAGGGCCTGGCCGTCCTCTTCTGCGACCTGGACGGGTTCAAGTCGGTCAACGACCGGTTCGGCCACAACGCCGGGGACGCGGTGCTGATCGAGGTCGCCCGCCGCCTCCAGCAGGCCGTCCGGGAGGGCGACACCGTCGCCCGGATGGGCGGCGACGAGTTCGTGGTGCTCGCCGACGGCATCGGCCGCGAGGAGGCCAAGGACCTGGCGGGCCGACTGCGCGGCGCGATCCTCCCGCCGATGCGGATCGACAACCGGGCGATGCGGGTCGGCGTCAGCCTGGGCATCGGCTGGGCCGGCTGCGGCATGAGCATCGACGAGGTGCTGCACGCGGCCGACGAGCGGATGTACGACGAGAAACGGGCGCGCGGCGGAGCGGTGCGCGGCTCGCGCGGGGAGCGCTCGCACCGCCGCGCGGGCTGATCCGGCTTTCCCCCAGCTCAGCAATGCCAGGTAGGGTGCCCTGGGTACGAGAGCGTCCAGCACTGGGGAGTTGACCGTGACCACGGCCGGCAGCAACGAAGCGCCCGCGGGCGGCGCGGGCGACGAGGACCCCTTCGCGTACCTGTACCGCCCCGCCGAGGGCGAGCAGGCCGCACCCGCGCAGCCGCGCAGCTCGTACAGCCGCCCCATGGAGGTCGGCCGGGCCAGCTACGGCGAGCGCCCCGCGCAGCCGCCGGCCGCCCGCCCGCAGCCGGCCCAGCCCGGTCAGCCGGGTCAGGAGACCACCACCGCGCTGCCCCACCAGCCGCGGTACGCCGAGCGCTCCCGTCCGCGGCCCGGCGAGGACCGCCCGGCCGGGCGCGGCAAGGCGACCGTGATCGGCGCCGTCGCCGTGGTCGCCGCGATCGCGGTCGGCGCGGGCATCGCGCTCTCCACCGGCGACGGCGACGGCAAGCCGGACGCCGGTGCGAGCCACTCCGGCACCGCGGCGCCCGCCAGCTCCGCCCCGGTCGCCTCCAGCGCCGCGCCCAGCCCGACCGCGGCGGGCGACCCGCTCTCCGACGCGACCAAGCTGCAGGCGCAGGGCGCCGCCACCGACTCCACCGTCAAGGGCGCGATCTCCGCTGACGGCAGCTACCTCACCCTGCAGGCGGGCTCCACCTTCACCTGGACCGTCAACGCGGCCACCGCGGGCCAGTACAAGTTCTGGCTGCACTTCAACAACACCGGCGCCGACACCCCCGCCGCGGTCTCCGTCAACGGGCAGGACCACAAGGGCGGCGTCACGTTCAAGAACTACTCCAAGTCCGGCACGCCGGATCCGGCCCAGTCCTGGTACAGCACCAACATATGGCCCAACCTGCAGGCCGGGCAGAACACCCTGACGGTGACCCTGCCGGCCGGCACGTCCGGCAGCGTGCTGCTCGACCAGGTGGCCCTGACGCCGATGTCGGTGAACAGCTACCCGACGAAGTAGGCCCGTCGGGGGCGCGGTCGACCGCGCCCCCTCACGGGTCGTCAGCTCCCGGCCACGACCCTGGCGAGGTGCTCGACCGTCCGCGCCATCGCGGTGCGGGCCGGGGCGAGGTACTTGCGCGGGTCGGTCACCGCGGGGTCGCCGGCGAGGTGGTCGCGGACGGCCGGGGTGAAGGCCAGGTTGAGGGCCGTACCGATGTTGATCTTCACCATGCCGGCGGCGACCGCGGAGGTGAGCTCGGCGTCCGGCACGCCGGAGCTGCCGTGCAGCACCAGCGGGACGGGGACGGCCGCGGTGAGGCGCCGGATCAGCTCGTGGTCGAGCGCGGCGGTGCGGGTGGTCATGGCGTGCGAGGAGCCGACCGCGACGGCGAGCGCGTCCACGCCGGTGTCGGCGACGTAGGCGGCGGCCTCCGCCGGGTCGGTGCGGGCGCCCGGGGCGTGGGCGGAGAGCGGCGGTGCGCCGTCCTTGCCGCCGACCTTGCCGAGCTCGGCCTCCAGGTGCAGCCCGTGGCGGTGCGCCCAGGCGCCGGCCTCCGCGGTGGCCTTGACGTTCTCGGCGTGCGGCAGGTGCGAGGCGTCGAACATCGCGGAGGAGAACCCGGCGGCGGGGGCGGTCCGCAGCAGGTCGAAGTCCTCGACGTGGTCGAGGTGGAGCGAGAGCGGGACGTGCGCGGCGGCGGCGACCTCGGCGCAGGCGCGGGCCAGCGGCAGCAGCCGCCCGCCGTGGAAGGCGACCGCGTTCTGGCTGATCTGGAGGATCGCGGGGGTGCCGGCGGCCTCCGCGCCGGCGGCGATCGCCTCGGCGTGCTCCAGCGTGATCACGTTGAAGGCGGGCAGTCCGCGGCCGTCGGCGGCGGCGGAGGCGAGCAGGTCGGAGGTACGGGCGAGCGGCAAGGCGGGGCTCCCGGTGGGGTGAGTAGCGAGGCGCAGGTTCCGCTGCTCACCCCCGTGGCGGGAGTCCGGGGCGCCCGCGTCGCGGCGGGCGGCCCGGGTCAGGCCGGGTTGCCGACCTGAGCGAAGCGGTCCGCGCCGACGATCCACTCGCCGCGGCGCAACACCGCGACGAGCTCGTAGCTGTCGGAGTCGAGGACGACGAGGTCGGCGTTCTTGCCTGCCTCCAGGGTGCCGATGGTGTCGGCCAGGCCGAGCAGTCGGGCGGGGACGGTGGACAGCGAGGTGACGGCCTGGTCGAGGCTGAGCCCGAGGACGGTGACGGCGCGTCGGAAGGAGACGTCCAGGGTGAGGGTGGAGCCCGCGATGGAGCCGCCCTCGACCAGGCGCGCGACGCCGTTCTCGACCCGGACCTGGAGCGGGCCGAGCGGGTACAGGCCGTCGCCCATGCCGGCCGCGCCCATCGCGTCGGTGATCAGCGCGACGCGGTCGGCGCCGGCCGTGCCGTAGGCGAGTTCCAGCACCGAGGGGTGCAGGTGGATGCCGTCGTTGATCAGTTCGACGGTGACCCGCTCGTCCTCGAGCAGGGCCACGATCGGGCCGGGGGCGCGGTGCTGGATGCCCGGCATCGCGTTGAACAGGTGGGTGGCGACGGTGGCGCCGGCGTCGATCGCCTCGAGCGTCCGGTCGTAGTCGGAGTCGGTGTGGCCGACGGCGGCGATGATGCCGTTGTCGGTGAGCATCCGCACCGACTCCAGGCCGCCGGGCAGCTCCGGGGCGAGGGTGAACATCTTGGCGTGGCCGCGGGCGGCGTCGGCGAGCTTGCGCACCAGCGACGGGTCGGGGTCGCGCAGCAGGTCGGGGCGGTGGGCGCCGCACCGGTTGTGCGAGATGAACGGGCCCTCGAAGTGCACGCCGGCCAGCACGCCGTCCTCGACCAGTTCGGAGAGGACCGCCGCCTGGCGGCAGACCTCGTCGATCTCGCCGGTGACGGTGGACGCGACCGTGGTGGTGGTGCCGTGTTCCAGGTGGGTGCGGGCGGCGACCAGCGCCTCCTCCGCGATCCCCGAGGCGTACGAGGCGCCGCCGCCGCCGTGCACGTGCAGGTCGACGAAGCCCGGGACGACGGTGTAGCCGGTGAGGTCGAGGTCACCCGGCTCCGGCTCGCCGCCCAGGCCCGCGATGCGCGGGCCCTCGACGGTCAGCCGACCGCCTTCGACCACCCCGCCGGGCAGGACCAGTCGGCCGCCGGCCAGTGCAGTACCCCGCGGCCCAGCCGCCGGTCGGTTGCGTGCGCTTGTCACGCGGACACCTCCATCGAGAGCAGATCCCAGGCGAGCAGGCCAGCGCCCAGGGACGCCGCGGTGTCTTTGAGCATGGCCGGTACGACCTTCGGGGGCATCTGGAAGGTCAACCGCTCGCCGATCGCCGCGCGCAGGGGCGTGAAGAGGGTGTCACCGGCCTCCGCGAGCCCGCCGCCGACGATCACCGTCGACGGGTCGAGCAGGCTCTGCGCCAGCACGATGCCGTCGGCGAGCGCGTCCACCGCGGTCCGCCAGACCTCGATCGCCCGCGGGTCGCCGGCGTCGACCGCCAGCGCGCAGGCGGCGGCGTCGGCGGCCGGGTCGCCGACCGCGTCGGCCCAGGCGCGGGAGACCGCGGAGGCCGAGGCCAGGGTCTCCAGGCAGCCGCGGGCGCCGCAGCCGCACCGCGGTCCGCCGGGGCGGACCACCACGTGGCCGATCTCGCCGCCGTAGCCGTGGGCGCCGGCCTCGATGGTGCCGTTGATCCCGATCGCGCCGGCGATGCCGGTGCCGAGCGCGATGAACAGGAAGCGCTCCACGCCCTGGCCGGCGCCGATCCGGCCCTCGGCCAGCCCGCCGGAGCGGACGTCGTGGCCGAGGGCGACGGGCAGCCCGCCGAGGCGCTCGCCGAGCAGCTTGCGCATCGGCAGGTCGCGCCAGCCGAGGTTGGCGGAGAAGACCGCGATCCCGTTCTTCTCGTCGATCGTCCCCGGCACGGCGACGCCCGCGGCGAGGGGGCCGACGCCGAACCGGTCGCGGCCTTCCTGCGCCAGGTCGGCGGCGAAGTCGAGGATGGTGGCGATGACGGCGTCGGTGCCGTGCTCCCGCCCGGTCGGTCGGCGTGCCTCAAACAGCACGGAGCCGTCCTGGGCGAGCAGCGCGGCCTTCATGCCGGTGCCGCCTACATCGAGTGCGATGACGTGCTTCACGGGGGACAGTTTCCCTTGGCCAGGTCGAAGAGGTCTAGTCCAGTTGCTCGATTGGTCTGGTCCTGAGAGGTGAGCTTTATCGCTCTTTGGGGTCTCCTAGGGGTTTTGCGACCCGCTGCGGCGGGCTGATCGTCTTCTGGCGAACAATCAGCTCGGCTGGGCGAGGATGATCGAACGGGTCAGGTTGCGCGGCTCGTCCGGGTTCAGGCCGCGGTGCTCGGCGAGCGCCACGGCCAGCTTGTGCACCCGCACCAGGTCGGCCAGCGGGTCCAGGCCGCCGGTGCCGGAGCCGGCCACCAGCAGGCCGCCGACCGCGGCGACCTCCTCCGCCAGGCCGGTCGGCAGCTCGCCGAAGGCCCAGGCGGCACGGTTCGGCGCGGTGATCGAGATCGGGCCGTGCCGGTACTCCATCGCCGGGTAGGCCTCGGTCCAGGCCAGCGCCGCCTCGCGCATCTTCAGCCCGGCCTCCTGGGCCAGGCCGTTGGTCCAGCCCGCGCCGAGGAAGGAGATCTGCTCCAGTTCCACCAGCTCGGCCGGCACCTGCCAGGCGACGGCCTGCTCGGCGTCGGCGGCGGCCTGGGCGATGGTGGCGACGCCCGCGGGCAGCGCCCCCTCCAGCTCCAGGTGGGCGCGCAGCAGCGCCAGCACGGTGGTGGCGAAGCGGGTCTGCACCACCGAGCGCTCGTCGGCGAAGCCCAGGTCGACCAGGCGGTCGGCGACCGCGGCCACCGGCTGGTCGGTGCAGGCGGTGATCGCGGTGCTCGGCAGGTCGGTGTCGGCGAGCAGGCGCAGCACCTCGGTGGTGGTGCCGGAGCGGGTGATCGCCAGGATCCGGTCGTAGCGGCGTCCGTGCGGGAACTCGGAGGCGGCGAACGCGTCGGTCTCGCCGTGGCCGCCGCTCTCGCGCAGCGCGGCGTAGGCCTGCGCCATGAACCAGGACGTGCCGCAGCCGACCACGGCCACGCGCTCGCCGCGCTGCGGCAGGTCGGCGCCCGCGGTCTCGGCGAGCGCCGCGGCGGTGCGCCAGTCGGCGGGCTGGGTGGCGATCTCCTCGCCGGTCAGGGACGGGTGCGGCATGAGTGCGGGCTCCTTTGGGGTTCCCTTGAGGCTGCGTGCGCAAACCTGATTGTTTTATAGCCGTTTCGCGCATCATTGCGCAATGCTGTTCGAGGCATGGACTTGTGCCAAGCTGTGCGCACCGCGCGCTGGGCGCGTGCGAGAACCCGGGAGGGCGAGGGTTTGTCCAGGTACGAGCGGTGGAACGCGCTGCTGGAACTGTTGGCGGAGCACGGCAAGTTGGAGGTCGAGGAGGCCGCCGAGGCGCTGGACGTGTCGGCTGCCACGATCCGGCGCGACCTCGACCAGTTGGCCCGGCAGCAGATGGTGACCCGTACCCGCGGTGGCGCGGTCGCGCACAGCGTCTCGTACGACCTGCCGCTGCGCTACAAGACCGCGCGCAATGCCGACGCCAAGCAGCGGATCGGCGCGCTGGTGGCCACCCTGATCGCCCCCGGCGAGGTGGTCGGGCTGAACGGCGGCACCACCACCACCGAGGTGGCCCGCGCCCTGGCGGTCCGCTCCGACCTGGCCGAGCGGTCCGAGGCCGGCCCCGGGCAGGCCCTCACCGTGGTGACCAACGCGCTGAACATCGCCAACGAGCTGACGGTCCGTCCGCAGGTGAAGATCGTGGTCACCGGCGGTGTCGCCCGGCCGCAGTCCTACGAGCTGATCGGCCCGCTGGCCGGCCTGGTGCTCGGCGAACTCGCCCTGGACGTCACGGTGCTCGGCGTGGACGCGCTCGACGTCGAGCACGGCGCCACCGCGCACCACGAGGGCGAGGCCAGCGTCAACCGGATGCTCGCCGAGCGGGCCCGCCGGGTGGTGGTGGCCGCCGACTCCTCCAAGCTCGGCCAGCGCGCCTTCGCCCGGATCTGCGGCCTGGACCGGATCGCCACCCTGGTCACCGACGACCAGTTGTCGGCCGACCTGGCGGACGCCTTCACCGAGGCCGGGGTCGAGGTCCTCACCGCCTGACGGTCCGACAGTTCCGTCCGGTTATCGGAGTGTTGTGTCTTTCCCGTTGCGCTGAGCGCAACGGGAACTGACACTTCGATAACTTCGCGCACAACAGGTATGTACCACTTGACCTGGGACTGCCAGGGTCGCCGCATCATCCCTCCGGAAGGCGGTCCCCCCGTGAAGCGATCAGCGCTGCTCCCCCTGCCCGTCGTCGGGTGCCTGCTGCTCTCCGGCTGCGGCATCCTGTCGAGCGCGACGGGGGGTGTGACGCTCAACGTGGTGGCGGCCGACTACGGCGACAACGAGGCCAACTCCAGTACCCACTATTGGAACGACGTGGCCCGCCGGTTCCAGGCCGCCAACGCCGACATCAAGGTCAACGTCGAGGTGGTCAGCTGGACCGACATCGACAAGCGGGTCGCCGACCTGATCGCCAAGGGCAAGACCCCCGACATCGTCCAGACCGGCGGCTACGCCGACCAGGTCGCCGCCGACCGCCTCTACCCGGCCGGCGACGTGCTCTCCATCGACACCCAGGCCAACATCCTGGACTCCTTCGCCAAGGCCGGCCAGGTGCTCGGCAGCCAGTACGGCATACCGTTCATCGCCTCCAGCCGGGTGTTCGTCTACAACAAGGAGATCTTCCAGAAGGCCGGCATCGCCAACCCGCCCGCCACCTGGGACGAGCTGCGCAAGGACGCCGAACTCATCAAGGCCAAGGTCCCCGGCGTCACCCCGTACGCGCTCCCGCTCGGCCCCGAGGAGGCCCAGGGCGAGTCGATGATCTGGACCATGAGCGGCGGCGGCGGGCTCTCCGACAACGCCGGCAACTACACCATCGACAGCGCGCAGAACCGCGCCACCTTCGCCTGGCTGCGCACCAACCTGGTCGACAAGCACCTCACCTACGACGACCCCGCCAAGGTCGACCGCAAGACCGCCTTCGCCGACTTCACGGCCGGCAAGGTCGGCATGCTCAACGGCCACCCCGGCCTGATCGCCAAGGCCGTCAACGCGAACGTCCCGTACGGCACCACCGTCATCCCGCGCAAGGACGCGAGCGTCAAGACCACCACGCTCGGCGTCGCCGACTGGGTCATGGCGTTCAAGGCGGGCGGGCACAAGGCGGAGATCAAGAAGTTCCTCAACTTCCTGTACACCAAGGAGAACACCCTCAAGTTCGACGAGCAGTACAACATGCTGCCGGTCACCCAGGACACCCTCGAGGACATGGCCTCCAACCCCAACCACCACGACCTCACCGAGTTCCTGAACGCACTGCCGAACGCCAACTTCTACCCGCTCGGCGACCCGTCCTGGGACAAGGTCAGCAGCATGATCAAGCAGCGGATCGGCACCGCGGTGAAGCCCGGCGGCGACGACGTGCTGGCCGAGCTGCAGGGCGCCGCCGCCGCGGAGGCCGCGCGCGCCCGCAAGGGCTGACGCGGGCCGCGGTCGAGGGCCGACGGCTGCGGCGACGTGCCGTCGGCGGCTGCCGCTAGCCTGGGGGCGTGGCCGAACTGACCGAACGCGACCGGGCGGTGCTCGCACTGGAGGCCCGCGGCTGGCGGACCGCGGGCGCCAAGGAACAGGCGATCCGCGAGGAGCTCGGCATCTCCGCGACCCGCTACTACCAGCTGCTGGGCGCCCTGCTCGACCGCGAGGAGGCGCTGCGCGCCGACCCGGTGCTGGTCAACCGGCTGCGCCGGATCCGCGAGGAGCGGCGCGCCGCGCGGTAGGGCGGATCCACGGCGAATGCCGCCCGTGGCGGGCGGGCGGCGGGTAGCGTCGGGGCCATGGGAATTGCTGAGCAGATCACGTCCCAGGCGGGACGGGCCGGACTGGCGGGCCTGCTCGCCGATCCGCGGTCCGCGGTCGTCGGGCTCGACTTCGACGGCACGCTGGCCCCGATCGTCGCCGACCCGGACCGGGCCCGCGCCCATCCCGGCGTGCTGCCCGCCCTCACCGCGCTGGCCCCGCTGGTCGGCTCGGTCGTCGTGGTGACCGGCCGCCCCGCCGCCACGGCCGCCGCGTACGGCGGCTTCGCCGACGCTCCCGGCCTGGAACACCTCACCATCCTCGGCCACTACGGCGCCGAGCGCTGGGACGCCGCCACCGGCGCCGTGACCGCCCCCGAGCCGCCCGCCGGGGTGTCCGCGGTCCGCGACGAACTCCCCGCGCTGCTGGCCGCGTTGGGGGCGCCCGACGGGACGTTCACGGAGGACAAGGGGCGGGCGGTGGCGGTGCACACCCGGCGCACCGCCGATCCTGACGGCCTGTTGGACCTGCTCCGCGGCCCGCTCGCCGAACTCGCCCACCGCCACGGGCTGGTGGTCGAACCCGGGCGCATGGTGCTGGAACTGCGACCGCCCGGCGTCGACAAGGGCGTCGCCCTGCGGGGCTTCCTGGCGGAGCGCGACGCGAAGACGGTCCTGTTCGCCGGCGACGACCTCGGCGACCTCGCCGCCTACGACGAGGTCGACCGCCGCCGCGAGGCCGGACTGCCCGGCCTCCTGGTCTGCAGCGGCCCGGTCACCGGAGAGCCCCCCGTCCGGGCCCTCGCCGACCGCGCGGACCTGGTGGTCGCGGGGCCGGCGGGGGTGGTGGACGTGCTCAGCGCTGTCGCGGAACTGCTGCGGTAGCGCTTGGGGTGCTGCTCAGAGTGCGTTCAGCTGGTCGAGGAACCACTGCTGGGGCGGCAGCGCCGTCGCCGCCGCGGCCAGGCGCTTGGTGCGTTCGGCGCGTTCCGCGAGGGGCATGGTGAGGGCCTCGGCGAGGGCGTCGGCGGTGGCGATGACGTCGTAGGGGTTGACGGTGATCGCGTCGTCGGCGAGTTCCGCGTAGGCGCCGGCCTCCCGGGAGAGGACCAGGGCGCAGCCGTCGTCGGAGACCACGGGGACCTCCTTGGCGACCAGGTTCATGCCGTCGCGGATCGGGTTGACCAGGGCCACGTCGGCGATCCGGTAGGCGGCCAGCGAGCGCGGGAAGTCGTCGTTGACGTGCAGGATGAGCGGCTGCCACTCGGTGGTGCCGAACTCGTCGTTGATCTCCTGGGCGACCCGCTGCACCGCGGCGGTGTACTCGCGGTACTCGGGCAGGTCGTGCCGCGAGGGGTAGGCGAAGGCGATGTGCACCACCCGGCCCTGCCACTCGGGGCGGGTGCGCAGCAGGTGCCGGTAGGCGAGCAGGCCGCGGACGATGTTCTTGCTGAGCTCGGTGCGGTCGACCCGGACGATGGTGCGGCGGTCGCCGACCGCCTCGCGCAGGGCGGCGAGCCGGGCGTCCACGTCGGGCCGGTGGGCGCGCTCGCGCAGGAAGTCGGCGTCGGCGCCGAGGCCGTGGACGCCGAGCCGGGTGGTGCGGCCGTGGTAGGTGACGGCCAGCGCCTCGCGGTCCACGCTCGCGCCGAGGACGGCCTCGCAGCAGTCGGCGAAGGCGAGCGCCCAGCGGCGGGTGAGGAAGCCGGCCCGGTCGGCGCCGAGGATGCCCGCCAGGACGGCGGCGGCGACGTCGTCGGGGAGCATCCGGTAGTACTCGGGCGGGGCCCAGGGGGTGTGCGAGAAGTGGCCGATCCGCAGGTCGGGTCGGAGCTCGCGGAGCAGCGCGGGGGCCAGCGAGAGGTGGTAGTCCTGCACCAGGACGGCCGCGCCGGGGGCGGCCTCGGCGGCCAGCGCCTCGGCGAAGGCGGTGTTGTAGGCCCGGTAGGAGTCCCATTCGCGGCGGAACCGGTCGTCGAAGGACGGGCTGGTCGGGGTGTCGTACAGCAGGTGGTGGACGAACCACAGGGTGGAGTTGGCGACGCCGTTGTAGGCGCGGGCGAAGGTGCCGGGGTCGATGTCCAGCATCCGGACGGCCTGTCCGCCGACGTCGTGTCCGGCCAGGTCGAGGCGGCCGTCGGGGGCCTGCCGGGCGGCGGTGCGGTCGGCTTCGGAGAGCGCGGCGCAGACCCAGACCGCGGACGGGTCGTCGATCGCGGACAGCCCGGAGACCAGGCCGCCACCGCCTCTGCGGAGGGTCAGCGTGCCGTCGTCCCCGCTGCTGAAGGACACCGGACCGCGGTTGGAGGCCACCAGGATCGGGGCGGCTCCGGACTGCGTGGGGCGTTCGGACGCGTGATCGGCCATACAGCCAACCTTGCCGTGCGACCCCGTGACCAAACCACTCGGCACGACGGGCGGGGGTGAACAGTCGGGGGCGGACCCGGCGCCGCGGGTCCGGCGTTCAGCGGTCCCGGTACTCCGGGATGGCGGTCATCGGGGGCCGTTCGGTGGCCGGGACGGGATGGGTGGTGGGGGCGAAGCCGGTGGCGGTGCGGGTGTACTGGGTGAGCAGGGGGCGGAGCAGGTCCGGATCGGCCTTGAGGCGGTGGGTGCGGTCGAGGCGTTCCAGCGCGGTGCGGTAGATGGTGGCGGCCATCCGGCCGAGGGCCTGGCCGTCCTGGTGGCGGTGGTGCCGGATGCCGACGTCGACCTGGGCCAGCGCGTCCAGCCCGACCAGCTCCAACGCGTCGACCAGCAGGCCGAGTTCGACGCCGTAGCCGGTCGGGAAGGGCAGCCGCTCCAGCAGCGTGCGGCGGGCCGCGTACTCGCCGCCGAGCGGTTGGACGAAGCCCGCCAGGTGCGGCCAGTGCAGGTTGAGCAGCGGGCGGGCGACCAGTTCGGTGACCCGGCCGCCGCCCGCCGGGACGATCGCGACGCCGCCCGCGGCGGAGCCGCTCATCGACACCTCCAGCGGGCGGTCGTACATGGCCTTGACCAGGTGGATGTCGGGGTCGGTGAGCAGCGGGCCGACGATGCCGGAGACGAAGGCGGGGTCGAACTCGCGCAGGTCGGCGTCGACGAAGCAGACGATCGCGCCGCGGGTGACCATAAGCGAGCGCCACAGCACCTCGCCCTTGCCGGGCTCGGCGGGCAGCCGGGGGAGGATCGCGTCGCGGTGCACCACCCTGGCGCCGGCGGCGGCCGCCGCGGCGGCGGTGCCGTCCACCGAGCCGGAGTCGACCACCAGCAACTCGTCGACCAGCGGCACGCGTTCCATCAGCTCGGTGCGGATCGCGGTGACGATCTCGCCGACCGTGGGCTCCTCGTCCAGCGCGGGCAGCACCACGCTGACGGTTCCGGCCGGCCCGGCGGCGCGCTTGGCGGCGAGGAGCCGGTCGAGCGGCCGGTCGGCCGCGGTCCACGAGCGGCGGCGCAGCCACTCGGCCACCTCCGGCAGTACCCCGGGCACGGGCTGCTCGGCCAAGATCTCGCTCCCTGTCTCGCATCGTCTCGGGTATCGGACGGTGTGGGTCCGCAGTGCGGGCCTTCGGATACAGTCTTCGTACTGCGTTCCGACCTTCGCACGCCGGGGTCGTCCGCAGCGTAAGACCACAACTTCACAGAGCTCATCCAGAGGGACTGAGGGAACGGCCCGTTGAAGTCCCGGCAACCCTCCCGTACGGCCGTTTCGAGGCCGGCGGGACAGGTGCCAATTCCGTCCCGGACGCGACCGCGATCCGGGGAAGATGAGGAGAAAGGGCCTCGCCACCATGGCTTCTGACACTTCCGCACCCACTGTCGACCTCGGCCCCGCCGTCGCGCTGTCCTGTCGCGAGTGCGGCACCCGCTTCCCGCTCGGCCCGAGCTTCGCCTGCCTGGAGTGCTTCGGGCCGCTGGAGATCGCCTACGCCTACGACGGCTACGACGCCGAGGAGCTGCGCAAGCGGATCGAGGCCGGCCCGGCGTCGATCTGGCGCTACGCCCCGCTGCTGCCGGTGCCCGCGGACGTCGCGGACAAGCCCAACCTGAACCCGGGTTGGACCCCGCTGGTCAAGGCCGACAACCTCGGCCGCGAGCTGGGCTTCACCGCGCAGCTGCACATCAAGGACGACTCCGGCAACCCCACCCACTCCTTCAAGGACCGGGTGGTGGCCTGCGCGATCGAGGCCGCCCGGGCCTTCGACTTCACCACGCTGTCCTGCTCCTCCACCGGCAACCTGGCCGGCGCGGTGGGCGCCGCGGCCGCCCGGGCCGGCTTCAAGTCCTGCGTGTTCATCCCGCGCGACCTGGAGCAGGGCAAGGTCGTGATGGCCGGCATCTACGGCGGCGAGCTGGTCGGCATTGAGGGCAACTACGACGACGTGAACCGGTTCTGCTCCGAGCTGATCGGCGACTCGGCCGGCGAGGGCTGGGGCTTCGTCAACGTCAACCTCCGCCCGTACTACGGCGAGGGCTCCAAGACCCTGGCCTTCGAGATCTGCGAGCAGCTCGGCTGGCGGCTGCCCGAGCAGATCGTCATCCCGATCGCCTCCGGCTCCCAGCTCACCAAGATCGACAAGGGCCTGCAGGAGCTGATCAAGCTCGGCCTGGTCGAGGACCGGCCGTACAGGATCTTCGGCGCCCAGGCCGAGGGCTGCTCCCCGGTGTCGGCCGCGTTCAAGGCCGGCCGCGACGTGATCAAGCCGGTCAAGCCGGACACCATCGCCAAGTCGCTGGCGATCGGCAACCCGGCCGACGGCCCGTACGTGCTCGACATCGCCCGCCGCACCGGCGGCGCGGTCGAGGACGTCACCGACGCGCAGGTGGTCGAGGCGATCAAGCTGCTGGCCCGCACCGAGGGCATCTTCGCCGAGACCGCGGGCGGCGTGACCGTCGGCGTGCTGAAGAAGCTGGTCGAGACCGGTCAGCTCGACCCGTCCAAGGAGACCGTCGCGATCAACACCGGCGACGGCCTGAAGACCCTCGACGCGGTCTCCGACGCCGGCATGACCGCCGTGATCCGCCCGACGCTGGAGTCCTTCCGCGCCGCCGGCCTCGCCTCCGCCTGATCCCCCGGCCCATCCCCCCAGCCCCCCGAGGAGCCACCGCCATGAGCGCCACCGTCCGCATCCCGACCATCCTGCGCACCTACACCGGCGGCGCCGCCGAGGTGACCGCCGAGGGCGCCACCCTGGCCGCCGTCATCGCGGACCTGGAGGCCAACCACACCGGCATCTCCGCCCGCATCCTGGACGACACCGGCAAGCTGCGCCGCTTCGTCAACGTCTACGTGAACGACGACGACGTGCGCTTCGCCGAGGGCCTGGAGACCGAGATCAAGGACGGCTCCTCGGTGTCGATCATCCCGGCGGTGGCCGGCGGCTGCTGAGGCCGCGTCACTTTCCGCCCCGCCGCCGTCGGCCCGGAATTCCGATTTCCGGTGGCCGGCGGCGGCCGGGCGTGGTCCCCGCGGAAATGCGCCGCACACCTGCGGCTATCCGCCCGGCGGGGCGCTGGAAATCCCGCGGGGGCGGGGGAGTAGAGTGCCGGGCAAGGGCCGTTCCCCTCCTCGGCGCCTTTCAATCCTTCGTTTTTGCGCACCACGCTCCGCGCCGACGCCGCTTCGTCCCGCGCTCTGAGACGCGCGTAGGACCGGATACCGCCACTTCTGTCAGGCCGCCGTCAGAATTCTTCCGGCAATTTGCGGTGACAGGTCCGTTATGTCCGGTGGCAATTGTGCAGCTCTGCGCCTTTCGCCCCGTCATATCCCCATCGGCGGACGGCCATTCCCCGAAAGTTGGGCCTGTTGCAGAGGGCGCTTATCCGGATACATTCAGCCGCGACAGAGGCTGCGCCTTAGGGGGGGAGTCCCCAGGAGCGGCCTTCCAGACCTCTGGGTCCGCGGTCCCGCGGATCTCTGAAGGGCCAGCACAGCACAAGGGGAGTTCGGAATGGCTCAGGGCACCGTCAAGTGGTTCAACGCCGAGAAGGGCTACGGCTTCATCGCGGTCGACGGTGGAGCGGACGTGTTCGTCCACTACAGCGCGATCCAGATGGACGGCTACCGCACCCTGGAGGAAGGGCAGCGGGTCGAGTTCGAGATCTCGCAGGGTCAGAAGGGTCCGCAGGCCGACATGGTCCGCGCGGCCTCGGGTGCCTGATCCGGCCCGGTAGTCCACACACACGCCGACAGGCCCGTACGACCACGGTCGTGCGGGCCTGTCCGCGTTCCCGGGCGCAGGCGGGAGCGCCCGCGGACGCCCGGGCGCGGTGCGCGAATGGGCTTGCACTCGACACCCGAGAGTGCTAATCATTGGCGTTAGCACTCACAGTGTGAGAGTGACAAACGGACCGGGCCGGTGAGGCCCCGGGAGCGGTAGGGGAAGGGACCCCCGCTCGCTGGGCCGTCCGTCGCGGGCACCCCTTGGTCCGAGCAGTCGACCGTGTCCCGGAGGACCACTTCTGATGGCCAAGATCATCGCCTTTGACGAGGAAGCCCGCCGCGGCCTTGAGCGTGGCATGAACCAGCTTGCCGACGCCGTGAAGGTCACGCTCGGCCCGAAGGGTCGCAACGTCGTCCTGGAGAAGAAGTGGGGCGCCCCCACGATCACCAACGACGGTGTCTCCATCGCCAAGGAGATCGAGCTCGAGGACCCCTACGAGAAGATCGGCGCGGAGCTCGTCAAGGAGGTCGCCAAGAAGACCGACGACGTCGCGGGTGACGGCACCACCACCGCCACCGTGCTCGCCCAGGCGCTCGTCCGCGAGGGTCTGCGCAACGTCGCCGCCGGCGCCAACCCGATGGCCCTGAAGCGCGGCATCGAGAAGGCCGTCGCCGCCGTCTCCGACCAGCTCCTGGCCCAGGCCAAGGACGTCGAGACCAAGGAGCAGATCGCCTCCACCGCCTCGATCTCCGCCGCCGACACCCAGATCGGCGAGCTCATCGCCGAGGCGATGGACAAGGTCGGCAAGGAAGGCGTCATCACCGTCGAGGAGAGCAACACCTTCGGCCTGGAGCTCGAGCTCACCGAGGGCATGCGCTTCGACAAGGGCTACATCTCCGCCTACTTCGCCACCGACCTGGAGCGCATGGAGGCGAGCTTCGAGGACCCGTACATCCTCATCGCCAACTCCAAGATCTCCTCGGTCAAGGACCTCCTCCCGCTGCTGGAGAAGGTCATGCAGAGCGGCAAGCCGCTGGTCATCATCGCCGAGGACGTCGAGGGCGAGGCCCTGTCGACCCTGGTCGTGAACAAGATCCGCGGCACCTTCAAGTCCGTCGCCGTCAAGGCCCCGGGCTTCGGCGACCGTCGCAAGGCCATGCTCGGCGACATCGCCATCCTCACCGGCGGCACCGTGATCTCCGAGGAGGTCGGCCTCAAGCTCGAGAACGCGGGCCTCGACCTGCTGGGCACCGCCCGCAAGGTGGTCATCACCAAGGACGAGACCACCATCGTCGACGGTGGCGGCGACAGCGACCAGGTCGCCGGCCGGGTGAACCAGATCCGCGCCGAGATCGAGAACTCCGACTCGGACTACGACCGCGAGAAGCTCCAGGAGCGCCTCGCCAAGCTGGCCGGCGGCGTGGCCGTCATCAAGGCCGGCGCGGCCACCGAGGTCGAGCTCAAGGAGCGCAAGCACCGCATCGAGGACGCGGTGCGCAACGCCAAGGCCGCCGTCGAGGAGGGCATCGTCGCCGGTGGTGGCGTCGCCCTGCTGCAGGCCGGTGTCGCGTTCGACAAGCTGGAGCTCGAGGGCGACGAGGCCACCGGTGCCAACATCGTCCGCGTGGCGCTCGAGGCCCCGATCAAGCAGATCGCGACCAACGCCGGCCTCGAGGGCGGCGTCGTGGTCGAGAAGGTCCGCAACCTGCCCGCCGGCCACGGCCTGAACGCCGCGACCAACGAGTACGTGGACCTCATCGGCGCCGGCATCATCGACCCGGCCAAGGTCACCCGCTCCGCCCTCCAGAACGCCGCCTCCATCGCGGCGCTCTTCCTCACCACCGAGGCCGTCATCGCCGACAAGCCGGAGAAGGCCGCCGCGGCCGCCGGCGGCGGCATGCCGGGCGGTGACATGGACTTCTGATCCCGCCCGGGATCGGCGAGTCCTGATCGCTTCGCAGGGGCGGTCTCCCTTCACGGGGAGGCCGCCCCTGCGGCGTTCGCTGCGCGGGAGGCTGGGCAGGTGTAACGGTCTCTGCCGGACCGCCGGCGGGAGCGGGACGTTCCGAGGGCCGACGCGCCGAGATCGACGGAGGGCAGATCCAGGTCGCGTTGCCGGAGCCGTTCGGGGTGGAGTTGAGCAGTGAGGGGTTCCCGGCGGTGGGGTGAGCTGCGGGAGAATGGGTGGATGGCCAGTTCTGAGATCGAATCCGCCCTGCACAGCGCTCGGGCGCTGATCCTTGCCGACCTGACTGCCCGGGATGTGGCGGAGGCGGCGATCGTTTCGCTGGTCGAGGATGCGGTGACGCATCGGCGGTGGTGGCTCGAACAGTGGCCGGACGGGACCGAGTTCGTGCTGGGGCTGATCGCGCAGGACGTGCAGGACGCGCTGCTGGAGGGCTACGGGCGGTGGCCGCTGTGTGCCTCGTGCGCGGCCGACGACGATCCCCACGCGTTGAGTGTGGAGCCGGAGTTGGGGCCTGATCCGCACTGGGTGTGCGGGCAGCGCGGGGTGGTCGTCGCCCCCGTCGGCGGGCTGACGTGATCCTCGTCGACCCGCCGAACTGGCCCGGCCACGGCAAGTGGTGGTCGCACCTGGTCAGCGACGTCTCGTACGAGGAACTGCACGCCTTCGCCGCGACCCTGGGCGCCCCGGCGAAGGCCTTCGAACGCGACCACTACGACATCCCGGCCGCCTGGTACGACAAGGCAGTGGCGCTCGGCGCGAGCCCGGTCGGCAGCAAGGAGCTGGTGGCGCGGCTGACGGCGGCGGGCCTGCGGCGCAGGAAGCGGTAGCGCGGGTCAGCTCTCCAGCGTCCTGAGCTCCTCCGCCAGGTTCTCGCGGGCCCGGGCGTCGAACCGTTCGCGGGCCTCCGGGGTGCGGTAGAGGGCGGGGAGGGCGAGCAGCTGCCGCAGGATCGCGGCGCGGCCCTCGCGGAAGGCGTCGTCCGGGACGAAGGCGTACTCCTCGCGGACGGCGGCGGCGTAGGCGGCGTACCGGTCGGGGGCGCCGCCGAGGACGGCGAGGTCGGCGTCGCAGAGGACTTCGCCGTTGCGGTCGCCGGGTTCGGGGTGGTGGGTGACGGTGAGTCGGACCAGCCGGACGGTCTCGGCGACCAGCGGTTCGGGCAGGCCGGCCTCGCGCAGCGCGCGTTCGGCGAGGGCGGCGCTGCGCTCCTCGTTCTCGGAGCGGTCGGGCCGGTAGACGGCGTCGTGGAACCAGGCGGCGAGGCGGACGGCGTCCGCGTCCTCGGCGTGCGCGGCCAGCGTGTCCACGTGGTCGAGGACGGCCACCAGGTGGTCGGTGGTGTGGTAGCGCCGCTGCGGTTCGGCCCAGCGGCCGAGCAGGTCGCGGCCGTACGGCTCGGGGTCTGCGGTGGCACCGCAGCGGGTCAGCAGGGCGTGCCAGCGCTCGGACGGCGATGCGGTCATGACGGTCATTCTGCTCCCTCGCCCGGACCGGCCGACATCGCCTAGCCTATATGTAGTTCACCGACTTATGTCGCACACTTGAGCATCTCTCGATCGCGAGCTATACATACTCGGTATGCAAGACGTTTCGCTGCTCGAAGGGGGAGCCATGTCCGGACCGAGTGCGCAGCCGGTGCTGCGCCTGGAGGGAGTCGGCCGGGTGCACGGTCGCGGCGCGGCCGAGGTGCACGCGCTGCGCGAGTTGGACCTGACCGTGAGCGCCGGGGAGTTCGTGGCGGTGATGGGGCCGTCCGGCTCCGGGAAGTCGACCCTGCTGGCGCTGGCCGGCGGCCTGGACCGGCCCAGCACCGGCCGGGTGCTCGTCGAGGGGACGCCGCTGGAGGGCCTGAGCCGGGCCCGGCTGGCCGACGTGCGCCGCCGCGCGGTGGGCTACGTGTTCCAGGACTACAACCTGATACCGGCCCTGACCGCGGCCGAGAACATCGCGCTGCCACGGGAGTTGGACGGCGCCTCGGCCCGGACGGCGCGCCGCGAGGCGCTGGCCGCGCTGGCGGAGCTGGGCATCGGTGAGCTGGCCGACCGGTTCCCCGACGACATGTCGGGCGGCCAGCAGCAACGCGTCGCGATCGGCCGGGCGCTGATCGGCGAGCGCCGGCTGGTGCTCGCCGACGAGCCGACCGGCGCGCTGGACTCGGCCACCGGCGAGGCCGTTCTCGGGGTGCTGCGGGCCCGCTGCGACGCGGGCGCGGCGGCGGTGATGGTCACTCACGACCCGGGGCACGCGGCCTGGGCGGACCGGGTGGTCTTCCTGCGCGACGGCCGGATCACCGACCAGTCGGTGCAGCAGCGGATCGAGGTGGCCCGGTGAGCGCCCGGGCCTGGCGGGCCGCACTGCGGATCGCCCGCCGCGACGCCCGGCGGGCGGCCGGTCGCAGTGCCCTGGTGCTGGCCATGGTCGCGCTGCCGGTGCTGGGCGTGGCGGGGGCCGATGTGGTCTACCGCAGCGGGCAGTTGACCGCCGCCGAGCGTTCGGACCGGCTGCTCGGCCACGGCGACGCACTGATCGGGGCGTACGCCCCGGGCCGGACGATCGAGCAGGCGGTGTTCCCCGACGACGGGGTGCGCACCCTGCCGCAGGACCCCGCCGCCCCGCCGAGCGCGGTCCAGCTGCGCGCCGCCACCACCGAACCGGCCCGCCTGATCGGGGAGTTGCTGCCCCCGGGCAGCACCCTGGTGCCGGCCAGGACCGGACCGGCGGCCGCCGTGCACACCCGGGACGGGCTGACCCCGACCGACACCTTCGAGGCCGACCTGACCCGCCCGATCTGGCAGGGCAAGGTCGACCTGGTGGCCGGCCGGGCGCCCGCCGCCCCGCACGAGGCCGCCGCCACCCCGGCGTTCCTGGCGCAGACCGGGCTGCGGCTCGGCGACACCGTCACCGTCAAGGGCCTGGAGTCCGCACCGTTCACCCTGACCGGCACCGTCGAGCACCCCGGTGACCTGCGGAAGGCCGAACTGGTCGCCCGGCCCGGCGAGTTGTACGGCCCGCTGGACGCCGCGCAGGCCGCCGCGGGCGTCGCGCCGCTGGGCGCGGACGCCGAGGACGCCGCCGCCCGGAAGGCCGCCTGGCTGGTCGAACTGCCCGCCGGCGCCCGGCTCGACTGGCCGCAGGTCCAGGAGTTCAACCGCCACGGCTACACGGTGACCGCCCGTCAGGTGGCGCTGCACCCGCCCGCCGAGGCGATGGCCCGGCAGGACGCCGTCGGCGCCGCGGACCAGCGCGAGCGCACCGCGATGACGGTGGCCACCACGGCCGGCCTGGCGCTGCTGGAGGTGGCCCTGCTGGCCGGCCCGGCGTTCGCCATCGGCGCCCGGCAGGCCCGGCGGCAGCTCGCCCTGCTGGGCGCGGCCGGCGGCCGGCCCGGGCACGTCCGGGCGGTGGTGCTCGGTGGCGGCCTGCTGCTGGGGGCGGCCGGTGCCGGACTCGGCACGGTGCTCGGCTGCACCCTGGTCGCCGTCCTGCGGCCCTGGCTGGAACAGGCGGGCGGCAGCCGGTTCGGGCACCTGGCGCTGCACCCGGCCGACCTGCTGCCGATCGCCGCGATCGGCGTGGCGACCGCGGTGCTGGCGGCGCTGCTGCCCGCCGTCCAGGCCGGCCGCCGCGAGGTGCTGGCCGGGCTGACCGGCCGCGACGAGGTCCGTCCGCCCGGCCGGTGGGTGCCGCTGCTCGGCGCGGCGGTGGTCGCGGCGGGCGTCGCGCTGGCGCTGTACGGGGCGGTCGCCGAACCGACCGGCGGGGCCGCGGTGCTGGCCGGGCTGTCCGTCCGCACCCTGGCGGTGCTGGCCGGCGCGGTCACCGCGGAGCTCGGCCTGCTGCTGTTCACCCCGCCGCTGCTCGCCCTGTGCGGCCGGCTCGCCCGCCGCCTGCCGCTCGGCCCCCGGCTCGCCCTGCGCGACACCGCCCGGCACCGCTCCCGCACCGCGCCCGCGGTCGCCGCCGTGCTCGCCGCGGTCGCCGGAGCGGTCGCGGTCGGCGTGCACACCACCGGCGCCGAAGCCCAGGACCGGGCCGCCTATCAGCTCCGACGCCCCGTCAACTCGGTCCAGCTGGACGCCCTCGGCGAGAGCGCCGCCCTGCCGCAACTGCGCACCGCCCTCGCCCAGGACCTGCCGGACCTCGGCGAACGCGCCGACCTCGGCCAGGCGGTGTACGTCTTCTGCCAGGGCTGCAAGGCCACCGTCCACGCCGAGGGGGGCCAGCGCTACGGGCGGCCCGACACCAGCCCGCTGGTGGTCGGCGACGCCGCCGTCCTGCACAACCTGCTGGCCCTGCACGACCCCGCCGCCGAAGCCGCCCTGGCCGCCGGGAAGGTCGTCGTCACCGACCCCGCCTACCTGCACGACGGCCAGGTCCGGCTGCGCATGCAGGGCGCCGCGGGGACGGCGGAGCGGGAGCAGAGCATCCCGGGCGTGCTGGTCGAGCGGCCCGCCACGCAGCGGTACGCGCCGCTGGTGGTCGGCGCGCAGACGGTCCGCGGGCTCGGCCTGGCCGTCGAGCCGACCGGGTCGATCTGGCTGCCGGCCGCACCGCCCGTCGAGAAGGCCGAACGGCGGGCCGCCGCCACCGTGGCCCGGCTCGCCCCGTACGCGGTGCTGGAGGTCGAGCGCGGCTACCGGCCGGCCGACAGCCTGATCGGTGTCGCCCTCAGCGCCTTCGCCGCCTTGGTGGTGCTCGGCGCCGCCGTGGTCGCCACCGCGCTCGCGGCCGCCGACGCCCGCCGGGACGCCGCCGTGCTCACCGCGATCGGCGCCCGGCCGCGCACCCGGCGCACCCTGGCCGGACTCCAGGCCGGGCTGATCACGCTGCTCGGCGCGGCGCTCGGCGCGGTCGGCGGCGCCGTCCCCGCGTTCGCCCTGCTGCGCTCCCGCGCCGCCGGACAGCTCGGCGCGCCCGCGGTCCGGCTCGCGGACGCGCCCTGGCCGACGATCGCGCTGCTCGTGCTGGCGCTGCCGGTGTTGGCCGGACTGCTCGCCGCGGCCCGCCGGCCGGGCGAGGGCGGTGCGACCGGTGGGCGGTGGCGCCCGCGGCGTGCGGGTGCGCACGGTGCGACCGGTGGGCGGTGGGCTCCGGTCAGTGGGCGCCGGGGATGGCGCGGATAGGCCGGTCGGCGATATATGTAGGTGCATGACCGAACGCGCCCTGCAGGAGCCCACCCTGCTGCTGCTCACCGCCCTCGCGGACGCCCCCCGGCACGGATACGCGCTGATCCAGGAGGTCGACGCGATCTCCGGGGGGCGGGTGCGGATGCGCACCGGCACGCTCTACGGCGCCCTCGACCGGCTGCTCCAGCAGGGCCTGATCGAGGTCGCCGCCGAGGAGATCGTCGACGGCCGGGCCCGCCGCAGCTACGCCCTGACCGGTGCCGGCCGCGAGCTGCTGACCGCCGAGGCCGAGCGCCTGCGCACCGTGGCCGCCGAGGCCCAGCGCCGCCTCGGCGGCCACGCCCGCCCGCACGGGGCCACCGCGTGACCGCCCGGCCGGTCGCCCTGCGCACCGCCCTCGCCCTCTACCCCGCCCGCTACCGCCGCGACCGGGGCACCGAACTCGCCGAGGTCTTCGCCGACACCACCGCCGGCGCGGGCCGCCTCGCCACCGCCCGCGAAGCACTCGACCTCGCCGCCTACGGCCTGCGGCTGCGCACCCGCCTGACCGCCACCACCCCCGGCGGCCGCCTGCTCGCCGCCGCCGCGCCGCTGCTCGCCGGAGCCCTGGTCGGCCTGGGCGCCTTCCCCGGAGACCCGCGCACCCGCGAGGTGCTGAGCGCGGCCCGGGCCGGACTGGGGCTCGAACTCCCCGTGCTGGGCCTCGCCGTGGTCCCGCCGCTGCTCGCCGTCGCCGCGGCGCTCGGCGTCTGGCGGGCCGCCCGGGTGCTGGCCCTCGGTGTCGCGCTGCTCGCGGCGCTGCGGCTCGGCCTGCTCGTCGGCTCCGCCGCGGACTGGTGGCTGCTGCTGTACGGGGCCACCGCGCTGGTGCCGTACCTGGCGGGTGCGGCGTTGCTGGTCGCCGCGCCGCCGGAGCTGCTGGAGCGGCCCGGCCGGTGGTGGGTGGCCGTCGGGGCGGTGGGCGGCTGGCTGCTGACGCAGGCTCAGGGTGGTTTCGACACCCGGTACCTGATGGACGGTTGGTGGCCGGTCGGACTGCTGGTCGTCCCGTCGGCGCTCACGGTGCTGGGCGCGGCGCGGGGCCGGCTGCTGCCCGCGGCGGTCGGCGTCGCGGTGCTGCCGCTGACCGGGGCGTTCAGCCTGTTCAGCCTGTGGGAGCAGGTCGGCGGGGTCCCGCGGCTGCTGCCGTGGGCGGCCGGCGTCGCGCTCGGGCTGGCGGCGGCCGGACGGCTGCTGGCGGCCGGTCAGGCCGGGCGGGCGCGCAGCCGGGCGCGCCGGGCGCTCGGCTAACGGGGCGCGAACGGGGGAGGAAGCTCGGCCGAACGACGGCGGGGGGTCGCCCGGGGCGGGTCGATGTGGCAGGCTATCGGATATGTCTAGACCAATGTTCGAAGTCATCGCGCTGACCCCTCACGATGCCCGGGCCGCCGAGACGGGAGGCGCCGACCGGCTCGAACTGGTCACCGACATGGCCGCCGACGGGCTCACCCCCTCGGTCGCGGACTTCGCCGCGATCCGCGCCGCGGTGTCGCTGCCGCTGCGGGTCATGCTCCGCATCCGCGACGGCTTCACCCCCGGCGACCTCGACGACCTGCTGGCCCGCACCGCCGCCCTGCGCGCCGAGGGCGCCGAGGAGTTCGTCTTCGGCTTCCTCACCGCCGACGGGCAGGTCGACCTCCCCGCCACCCGCGCCGTCGCCGACGCCGCGGCCGGCTGCGCCTGGACGTTCCACCGGGCCATCGACCACAGCGCCGACCGCTCCGAGGTCCGCGCGGCCGTCGCCGAACTGCCCGGCCTCGACACCTTCCTCACCTCCGGCGCCGCGACCGGCGTCGACGCCGGCCAGGAAGTCCTCGCCGGCGAACTCGCCAAGTCCGGCGAACCCGGCTACCGCCAGCAGATCCTGGTCGGCGGCGGCCTCCGCGCCGAACACGTCCCCGCCCTCCGCGCCGCGGGCTTCGACGCCTTCCACATCGGCGGCGCCGTCCGCACCGGCGGCTGGGAGGGCGCCGTCGACCCGGCGAAGGTCGCGCAGTGGCGGACGCTCATCGGCGAGTGAGCCACCAGGGGAGTCGGCTACGGTGCCAGTTCCTCCGGGAGGGGGTCGGTGTGGAGGACCGCCAGGCCGGAGACGGCGCGGGTGAGGGCGACGTAGAGGCGGCGTAGGCCGGTGCGGTGGTCGGGCTCGCCGTGGATGATCGCGGTGGGTTCGTCGAGGACCACGTAGTCGTACTCGAGGCCCTTGGCGAGGGAGGCCGGGACCAGGGTGAGGCGGGATTCGGCGGTGGTCTCGGTGCCGGGGGCGAGGTGGGGCAGGCCCGCGGCGGTGAGGGCTTCGGCGAGCGCCGGGATGCGGTCGTCGGCGGCGATCAGGCCGACGGAGCCCTCGTGCCGGAGCGCCGCCCGGCAGGCCTCGACCACGGCGTCCGGCAGCCCGCCGTCCGGGACCTGGCGGATCGTCAGCGAGCCGGGGGCGTCGCGGACGGAGGTGGCGGGGGCCAGCCCGGGGGCGATCGCGGGCAGCAGCCGGGAGGCGTAGGCGATCACCTCGCCGGGGACGCGGAAGCCCTGGGTGAGCTCCTCGATGTGGGCGCCGTCCTTGCCGAGGTGGTGCAGGGCCTCCTGCCAACTTCCGGTCGCCCAGGGGGTGGTGCCCTGGGCGAGGTCGCCGAGGACGGTCGCGGAGCCGGTGGTGCAGCGGCGGCCGACGGCCCGGTACTGCATGGGGGAGAGGTCCTGCGCCTCGTCGATGACCACGTGGCCGAGCGAGGCGGTGCGGTGCACCAGGTCGGTGGTCTCGTCGATCAGGACGGCGTCGGCGGCGGACCACGGGGCGGTGCGGGCGGAGCGCGGCGGCTTGGCCCACAGGATCGCCTGCTGCTCGTCCGGGGCGAGGATGCCCTCCGCCGCGGCGGCCAGGAACACGGGGTCGGAGAGCAGCCGGTGCACCAGCTTGACCGGGTCGACCGGCGGCCAGCAGGCCTTGACCACGGCCTTGACCGCCGCGTTGCGGGCGACGGCGTCCTGGACCCGGTCGTCGGGGGCCTCGCCGCCCTGCTCCATCTTGACCAGGACGGCGTGCGCGATGCGCTGCGGGAGGGCCTCCGCCGCGGCGCCGTAGCGGATCTCACGGTCCATCAACTCGCGGATGATCTCCTCGAGTTCGTAGGCGGGGACGCGCCAGCGGCGGGAGCCGCGGACCACCACGCAGGGCTCGGTCGGCACGGTGATCCCGGAGCGGACGGCCCGGCGCAGCACCTCGGCCATCCGGGCGTCGCCCTTGATCCTGGCGGTGCCGGCGGCGTCGACGCCGCGCACCTCGACGTGGCCGACCAGGTCCTGGACGGTGGCCTGGGCGACGTCCAGCTCGCCGAGGGCGGGCAGCACCTGCTCGATGTACTGCAGGAACGAGCGGTTCGGGCCGACCACCAGGGTGCCGGTGCGGGCGAGGCGCTCGCGGTGTGCGTAGAGCAGGTAGGCGACGCGGTGCAGGCCGACCGCGGTCTTCCCGGTGCCGGGGGCGCCCTGGACGCAGACGGTGCCGGTGACGTCGGCGCGGACGATCTCGTCCTGCTCGGGCTGGATGGTGGCGACGATGTCCCGCATCGGGCCGACACGGGGCTTCTCGATCTCCGCGGCGAGCAGCGCCGACCTGGTGTCGGACTCCGCGGGGTCGGACAGGTTCTCGTCCTCGTAGGCCGTCAGCTCGCCGCCGGTGTACCCGAACCGGCGGCGCTTGGCGACGTCCATCGGCTCGGTGCGGCTGGCCCGGTAGAACGGCTGGGAGACCGGGGCGCGCCAGTCGATGACCATCGGGTCGCCGCCGGCGTCGTGGACGTGCCGGCGGCCGATGTAGAAGCGCTCGCCGCCGCTGCCCTCCGACTCGGCCTCGCTGATCGCGTGCAGGTAGTCGAGGCGGCCGAAGAACAGCGGGGTGTGGGCGAGGTCGGCGAGCGCCTTGATCCGCTCGTCGATCTGCCTCTGCAGGACCAGCGAGGAGACCCAGGTGCCGGTGACGTCGCGCAGGTCGAGGGCCTCGACGTCCTCGCGCATCGCGCGCAGCGCCGCGCGGGAGGAGGAGAGGTGGGCGCGCTCGCGACCCAGCGGATCGGCGTCGGTGGCGGTTTCGGTGGTGGGGGAGTGCACGGCGGACCTTCCCGGCCGCGCGCAACAGGGGCGGCCGACTCGTCGGGAGAGCTCACGGTGAAGGACACCGGCCGGTTGCCGAGCGGTCGGTACTCCCACGGCTGCCGACGGCACAGGCACCACGGTTCGGGAGGGGCAGACGGACGATCTTAGACCTGCGGTGCTCGGGGTGCGAATCGTTTTCCACTCGGGGTTCACCCCTCCCCTGGTCTCAGGGGCGGTACGCCGCGAGGACGACTTCGGTCCCACCGGCTCGGGTCTTCGGGCTGATGCCCGGCCGGGGCGCCCCGACCTAGCGTGGAAGCATGACGACCGAACGAGTGAACCCCCAGGTCAGCGGCGGCAGCGCCGCCACCGGCCGCCGCCGGAGCCCCGTGGCGGCGGCCGTCCGCAACGTCGGGATCGTGCTCGACACCGCCGCGCGCGTGCTCTTCCTCGGGCGCGACGGCGTCAAGCTGTAGCAGCCCCTACAGGTCGTCGGCGTCGACGATCCGGTAGGCGTAGCCCTGCTCGGCCAGGAAGCGCTGGCGGTGCGCGGCGAAGTCCTGGTCGACGGTGTCCCGGGCGACCACCGAGTAGAAGTGCGCGGCGTGCCCGTCGGCCTTGGGCCGCAGCACCCGGCCGAGGCGCTGGGCCTCCTCCTGGCGGGAGCCGAAGGTGCCGGACACCTGGATGGCGACGGTGGCCTCCGGCAGGTCGATGGAGAAGTTCGCCACCTTGGAGACCACCAGCACGCTGATCTCCTTGGTGCGGAACGCCTCGAACAGCTTCTCGCGCTGGGCGTTGGAGGTCTCGCCCTTGATCACCGGGGCGTCCAGCGCCTCGCCCAACTCGTCCAGCTGGTCGATGTACTGGCCGATGACCAGGGTCTGGTCGCCCTTGTGCTTCTCCACCAGCCGCTCGACCACCCGGCGCTTGGTCGCCGTGGTGGAGCAGAAGCGGTACTTCTCCTCCGGCTCGGCGGTGGCGTACATCAGGCGCTCCGAGTCGGAGAGCGTCACCCGCACCTCGCAGCAGTCGGCGGGCGCGATGTAGCCCTGCGCCTCGATCTCCTTCCACGGCGCGTCGAACCGCTTCGGGCCGATCAGGCTGAACACGTCGCCCTCCCGGCCGTCCTCGCGCACCAGCGTCGCGGTCAGGCCGAGCCGGCGACGGGCCTGCAGGTCGGCGGTGAACTTGAACACCGGCGCGGGCAGCAGGTGCACCTCGTCGTAGACCACCAGGCCCCAGTTGCGGGCGTCGAACAGCTCCAGGTGCGGGTAGACGCCCTTCCGCTTGGTGGTCATCACCTGGTACGTGGCGATGGTGACCGGACGGATCTCCTTGCGGGTACCGGAGTACTCGCCGATCTCGTCCTCGGTCAGCGAGGTCCGCTTCACCAGCTCGTGCTTCCACTGCCGGGCCGAGACCGTGTTGGTGACCAGGATCAGCGTGGTCGACTTCGCCTCCGCCATCGCGGCCGCGCCGACCAGCGTCTTGCCGGCGCCGCAGGGCAGCACCACCACGCCGCTGCCGCCGTGCCAGAAGCCCTCCACCGCCTGCCGCTGGTACGGCCGCAGCTGCCAGCCGTCCTCGTCCAGGTCGATCGGGTGCGCCTCGCCGTCCACGTACCCGGCGTGGTCCTCGGCCGGCCAGCCCAGCTTCAGCAGCACCTGCTTGATCTGCCCGCGCTCCGACGGGTGCACCACCACCGCGTCCGGATCGACCCGGGCCCCCACCAGCGGCGCGATCTTCTTCGACCGCAGCACCTCCTCCAGCACCGGCCGGTCCGTGGTGCTCAGCACCAGCCCGTGCACCGGGTGCTTCTGCAACTGCAGCCGCCCGTACCGGGCCATGGTGTCCGCGACGTCGACCAGCAGCGCGTGCGGCACCGGGTAGCGCGAGTACTTCACCAGCGCGTCCACCACCTGCTCCGCGTCGTGCCCCGCGGCCCGGGCGTTCCACAGCCCCAGCGGCGTCACCCGGTACGTGTGGATGTGCTCCGGCGCGCGCTCCAACTCGGCGAACGGCGCGATCACCCGCCGGCACTCCGCCGCCTGCGGATGGTCGATCTCCAACAGCAGCGTCTTGTCGCTCTGGACGATCAGCGGTCCGTTCACGTCCGTGCATCCCCTTCCGGCCGGGCCAAACCTCCAGTGTGCCGCATCAGCCCATGAAGAAGTTGTGGCCGACGTCCGGCGGGATGACCTCCTGGACCGGCTTGGTGACGCCGGGGGCGGGGAGGGGGGCGCCGGGGAGGGGGCCGCCGGGGTGCTGGAGGAGGGTGACGCCGTCCTGGTCGAAGAGTTCGCGGTAGCCGCGGGCCAGCAGCGAGGCGCGGTACTCGGCCTGCTCGGGGTCGCGCTGGAACGGGAAGGCGCGGTGGGTGTAGCGCAGCACCACGTACTCCTGGCCGCGCGGGACGCCGTCGGCGAGCACCACCTGAGTGCGGTTGGTCAGGCGCGGGGCCACCTGGTTGTCGGCCTCCACGGTGGCGCCGTCCGGGATCAGCGCGGCGGCCCGGGTCAGCGCGGCCAGCTCCGGCTTCGGCTGCCACTCGTACGGCAGCAGCAGGTGGTAGAGGCCGAGTCCGGCGGAGGCGGCGAGTGTGAGGGCGGCGGCGGTGGCGCCCAGCCGGCGGGCGAGCACCCGGCGGTCCTGAGCCCAGAGCAGGCCGAGCGCCTCGATCGCGGCGGTGACCAGGATCGGCCACAGGAACGCGTCGTAGTGCCGGGCGATCGACCAGTGGTTGGGGTTGTCGGAGAGGATCCGCTCGGCCAGCAGCGGCAGCGCGACCAGCGAGGTCGCGGAGCGCAGCGGCAGAGCGGCCGTGGTGACGACCAGCCAGGTTAGCAGGACCGGCTTCAGCGGGCTGGAGAACGCGGACTCCACCAGCAGCCACGGATGGCCCAGGACGTGCCGCAGCGCCTCGCCGCCGTTCGCGCCGAGCTGCCCGTAGTTCCAGTAGTAGCCCGGCTCGCCGCCCATCGCCGGGATCAGGTAGCCGATCTCGACCGCACTGGCCAGCGGACCGCCCAGCAGCAGCGCCCAGCCGAACGCCTGCGCCCGCCGGTCGCCGCCGCCCCGCTCGCGCAGCAGCACCACCGCGCCGAACGCCGCGACCGCCAGCCCCAGGTCCTCCTTGGTCGCGCACAGCAGCAGCGCCGCCAGTCCGGCGGTGACCCAGCGCCGGGCCCCGGCCCGCTCGAACAGCACCAGGAACAGCGGGACGGCGAACCCCACCTCGTGGAAGCCGCCGCGTGCCGAGATCAGCAGCGGCCAGCCCAGGCCGTACACCAGCGCGCCCAGGTCGCGGACCCGGCGGCGCACGCCGTCGTCGGCGCGGGCGAACGACCGGTCGGCGATCCGGCGCACCAGCGGGACGCCCGCCGCGAACAGCGCGGACTGGGCGATCAGCAGCATCCGCGGGTCGTCCCACACCCAGTACAGCGGGGCGAGCAGCGCCAGCACCGGCGAGAAGTGGTCGCCGAGCAGCGAGAAGCCCGCCGGGAACTCGTGGTGGACGCTCTTCAACGTGGAGACCGGCAGTTCGAAGTGCGCGTAGCCGCGCACGCCCTGGTCGAAGATCCCGAGGTCGAACCCGCCGAGCTGCAGGGCGCTCCACTGCTGCAGGCCGAGCGCCAGGCAGACCGCGAAGCAGAGCAGGGTGAACAGGACGGTGCGGTGGCGGCGGGTCAGCCGCGCCCCCGCGGTGCGGGCCGGCGCCGCGGGGGCGGCGGTGCTCGGCGGAGCGGAGGCAGTGGTCACGTCTCTGGTCCCGTCGGGGGGCCGCTGGGCCCCGGTCGGCCAGGTGGACGCCGGCGGCCACCCCTGTTCTGTTCGTTCGGCAGTCTAACCTCCGTCCCTGAACGCCCCCGGACGTTCGCCGAACCGGACGCCCGCGCACCGGAAGGGTGACCCGGCCTCCGGAAGGGTGACCGGCACGGCGGACGCTCGTTGGGCAGCCCATGACGAAGCGCAACCGATTCCTCGCCGGCCTGGCGCTCACCGGCGCGGCCCTCGCCACCGCGATGGGCGCGGCCCCCGCCCAGGCCGCGACCGACACCGCCGCCCTCGACCAGGTAGCCGACATCGGCCAGCCCGGCGGCCTGCTCGGCACCGTCGCCTTCACCGGCACCGGCCTGCTCACCGGCGTCGAGCCGAAGATGCCGGACCCGCACGCGATCGTCGAGGAGGCGAAGCACCAGAAGGCGGAGCAGGACAAGGCCTCCGGCCACTAGTCGCGAAGCGCGAGCGCACCGACAGGGGCGCTGGGGGCACCTCCCGGCCCCCCTTGGGGCTGGGGGCGGAACTGCGCGAGCAACGGATCACGCACAGCCAGGTCGCGCCCACGTGCAGGCCACCGTCAGGCGTCGCGATCTTGCTGGTGGGTGCCTCCCGCTTCGCGCAGTTCCCGCGCCCCTGGTTGTGCGTGTGTGCTCACGCGGGCTCGTCGACCTCGGCGACGCCGGTGATGCGGTGGAGGGCGAAGCTGCGGACCTCGTCGGAGAGGTGGTCGTAGGCGGTGACGAAGCCGCCTTCGACGCGGACGGGGTCGATGACGCGCTGGGAGGCGAGGCCCTCGGCGTTGACGTAGCCGATCCACATGCGTTCGCCGAGCAGGACGGCGGTCTGCAGGGCCGCCAGGGTGTCCGCGGCGGCGCTTCGGGGCAGCGCGGCCGCGGCCGGGCCGGGGACGGTCTCCTTGCGGACGGCGGTCGCGGCCCGGTCGCCGGCCCGGATGGCGCGGACGGCGGCCGCGAGCAGCGTGTCGTCGGGCCGGGCCGGGCCGTCGGGCACCGGCGCGGGGGCGGTGCGCGGCGGGGTGCGGCGGCTGTCGGGGCGGGTGATCATCACGTCGCCGTCGGCGGACTCGGCGGCGGGCGCGTAGCCCATGGTGCGCAGGACCGAGAGCAGGGTCTCCGGTCCGGACTGGGCGGCGAGCACGGTCGGGGCGAGCAGCCGCAGGCGCAGTTCGGCGGCCCGCCGGTCGGCCATCACCTCGCCGAGCAGCTGCGGGTCGTCGCAGCGCAGGTAGGACGAGGCGGCGCCGACCCGCAGCACGCCGTGCCGCCGGGCCACGTCGTCGATCAGGTACGCGAGGGGCTGCGGGACGGGCGTGCGGGAGTGCTGCGCGAGGAAGGCCTGCAGGTCGGCGGCGGTGCGGCCGGCGTCGAGGGCGCGGCGGACCGAGTCGGGGGTGAAGCGGTACACGGTGGCGCCGCCCTTGGACTCGATGTCGGCGCAGAGTGCGAGGGCCTGGGCGAGCGGGGTGAGCAGCGGGCCGGGGGCGATCGCGGTGAGGTCGGGCTGCAGGATGACGTGGTCGAGCGGTTCGGGCAGCAGCGGCGCCAGGACGTCCGCGGGCTCGCGGTGTTCCAGCAGGGCGCGGCCGGCGGCGGCGAGTGCGCCACGGCCGGTGACGCCGAGTAGTTCGGCCTCGTGCAGGGTCCAGTCGGTGAGCTGTTCGCGCAGGTCACGGCCGTCGGGGCCGGTGGGACCGCCGCGCAGCGGGCGGTGCCAGCGCAGCGCGGGCAGCAGGGCGGCGGGGCTCGCGGCGGTGCCGGGCGGGAGTTCGGCGAGCCGGGTGAGGACGGCGCGGCGCACCGACGGGGCGAGGGTGCGGTCGAGTTCGGGTCCGAGGGCGGCGCGCGGCTTGCCCTTGCCGTCGGGGGTGCCGGCCAGCCGGCCGACCCGGGTGGCGGTGAGCCAGCTGCGGGCCAGCAGGGACCAGCGTTCGGCGGTGTCCTGCTGCAGCCACTGGTCGTACGCGGGGGTCGGCGCCCACGCCTCGTCGACCTCGCCGTCGGGAGCCAACAGGCCTGCGGTGTAAGCGAGTTCTAGCCAGAACGCGGCGTCCTGCTCGGGGCATTCGAGGAGCGCCGCGGCGCGCTTGAGGTCGCGGACGCCGAGGCCGCCGGCCCGCAGGGTGGGCGGCGGGGTGAGGCCCCACGACTCCAGCAGCTCCTCGACCGTGCGCACCGCGGTGGCGGCCTGCCCGGCGGCGGTGCGGTCGGCCTGGACGGGGTCGCGCTCGACCACGGGGGCGACCGGCGGCGGGGCGGCGTCGACGGTGCGGTGGGTGCGGCCGCCGCGCAGGTGCAGGGCGAGTTCGCGGGGCAGCACGACCGAGGTCGGGCTGGTCGGGAGCAGCAGGCCGCGGGCGAGCAGCCATTCGACCGGGCTGTGCGCCTCCTCGGCGGTGACCTGGCGTGCGGCGTCCGGCACGGTGCCGCTCGGTGGGCCCCACACCAGGCGCTCCAGCAGGCCGAGGGCGGGCTGCGGGGCCCGGTCCAGCAGTGCGCCGAGCCGCTTGCGGTCGTTCAGCAGGGCGGTCAGCGCCGCCACGGCGGTCACCGGGTCCGGGGTGGGCGGCAGACCGGCCCCGGCGAGCAGCTGCTGGAGCCGGGCGGGGGACATGCCGACGGTGGCCTCGGCGAGGGTCGGGCCGAGACCGGTCCGACCGGGGTTGGCGGCGCTCGGGGCGAGCGCCTCGCGGACGGCCAGGACCAGGCGCAGCGCGGAGTCGGGGCCCCACAGCAGGGCCTGTTCGCGCAGCCGCTCCAGCGCGGCGGGGAAGGCCGCCGTCACCGCGGCCCGGTCGACCGGGTCGGCTCCCGGGTGCGGCTTCACCCGGGCCGGGCCGGTCAGCAGGCTCCGTACCGCGCTGTCCGTCGCGCCCTCCGGCGCGGCCGCCAGCGCCTCCGCGACCTGGAGCGTGAACCGGTCGAGGCGTTCCAGCGCGCGCAGCACCGAGGCCCGGCTGGAGAGCCGGGCGGACAGCTGGGTGAGGTCGTTCGGCACCGGGTTGAGCAGGTCCGGCCGGCGCCGGAGCAGCGCGGCGACGGCCTCGTCCCCCCGGCCGCGGAGTTCCTCGGCCAGCGTGCGGGGGGCGGTGGCGCGGGTGGCGCGCGGCGCGCTCTGCGGTGCGGTCATCCGGTCCAGACTAGTCAACCCGGCGCGATGGAGCCCAGAACGGCGGAAGAACTCCGCGCGAACCACCGTCAGCCACCCGTCCGGGGCCGTCCCGGCGCGCGGTGCGGGGTGGGGCGTGCGGGGGCGCGGGGCTCGCTTGGGGGCGGCGGGGGTGGGTACGGTCAGGGGCGGCGGGGACGGCTGAGGTGAGGCGGGGCGATGGCGGGCGGCTCGTGGTGGCGGGACGGCGGATCCGCGGAGGGCGGCGGGGAGAGCGTGTACCTGCCCCGGCAGGCGGTGGACTCGCCGCCGGCGGTGCCCCCGGTGCCGGGCGTACCGCCGCAGACGCCCGCGGTGGAGCTGAAGAAGCCGGACCCGGAGCCGTCCGGGCCGACGGACGCGGAGGTCCGGCGGGCCGCCGAGTACGCGGAGGGCCGCGGCCGCACCGACGTCACCGAGGCCTACCCGGGCTGGGACGCCGTCTACTTCGACCTGCCGACCGCCCCGCCGGAGCCGGCGGCTGCGCCGGAGCCCGCCGCGGAGCCGCTGACCCCGGCCGTGCCCGAGCCGCCCGCCGCCCCCGAGCCGCGGCCCGGCCTGGGCCGCCGCGCGCTGAAGGCGCTGTTCGGCCGGCCCGCCCCGGCCGCCGACGCCCCGCCCGTCGAGGAGCCCGCGGCGCAGCCCGGGCCGGGCGCGTCCCGGCGTCCCGCGCCGCTGCTGCTGCTCGGTGCGACGGCGCTGCTGGCGGGCGCGGTGACCGGTTCGCTGCTGGCGATGCTGGCCGGATGGGGCGTGTCGTACCTGTCGCGCGGACTGGCCGACATGACCCGGAAGTTCGCCGTGCTGGGCATCCCGCTGGCCACCCTCACCGGCTTCGCGGTGTGGAACTGGGGCCGGGAGCAGGGCCGTTGGGGCACCGCGCTGGCTCCGGGCAGCGACGCGGGCGCAAGCACCTGGGCCGGCGCCCCGGGGGCGCTGCGGGTGGCGGCGGTGATCACGGCGGTGTTCCTGCTGGTGGTGACGCTGCGTCGGCGCAAGTCGGAGTGAGGGTCGACCGGGTGTCGTGACGCTGCGTCGGGCAAGCCGGAGTGAGGCCCGGACGTTGTGACGCCGGGTCAGGCGGCGAGGCGGGTCTCCAGTCCGGCGAGCAGCGCGTGCAGGCCGAGTTCGAGGGTGTCCTCGGGGGCGTCCGCGTAGTCGGCGGGGCTCTCCCGGTCGAGCCGGGCGCGCAGCCGGGGGTAGTCGCGGCCGACGGCGACGGCCTTGGCCATGGTGTCGGCGATGGCCTGCTCGGGGTCCTGGCCGTCGCGGCCGAGCCGTCGGTGCAGGGAGGCGGTCGCGGCGACGGCGAGCGCGTTGCCGAGGACGTAGGTGAAGACGGCGGCGGCGATCACGTCGGCCTGGGCGGGGGTGAAGCCGGCCCGTTCGTACAGGTCGAGCGTGTGGTCGTCGAAACGGGCCTTGCCGGGGCCGTGGAACAGGTACGAGCCGAAGGCCTGCACCAGCCACGGGTGGCGGGCGAGCATCGCGTGCAGGTCGAGGGCGAGGGCGGTCCCGGCGGTGCGCCACTGGGCGGGGTCGCGCTCGGGCAGCGGGATCTCGTGCCAGACCAGGTCGCCGGCCGCCAGCACGAGTTCGTCCTTGTTCTTGACGTGCCAGTAGACGGCGGTGGCGGCGGCGCCCAGCCGTTTGCCGAGGCTGCGCATGTTGAGGCCTTCGAGGCCGTCCTCGTCGAGCAGTTCGACGGCGGTGCGGACGATCTGTTCGCGGGTGAGCGTGTCGCGTGCCATGGCCTCACCCTAGGGCGGCCGGAGGCTCCTGCACAAAGTTCAGGAATCCCGGTCGTCCGGGCCCGCTTCGGCGCCGCCGCGACCGTCGCCGCCCGCGCCGAACTGCGCCGCCAGGGCGTGCGCGGCACCGTGCTGGAGGAGAACGGGATGCGCTTCGACGCGGGTGGCCACGAGACCTGGGCGCCCGTCGCGATCGCCGCCGTGCTGGCCGCCACCGCCGCGCTCGACCTGACCGGGCGGAGCTGGGCCGTGGTCCTGCACCAGGTGGTCCTCGGCCTGGTGCTGGCGATCAACTGCGTGATCCTCTACAGCAACCTGACCGCCGCGCCCTCGGTACGGGCCGCCTTCGCCCGCAAGGGCGACGAGGAACTGGCCCGGATCGACGTGGCCGCGCTGCTGAAGGCCGCCGAGTCCGGCTTCCCGCGCTGGGTGTGGATCCTGCAGAACGCCCGCCACGTGGTGGTCTTCCGCGCGGCGCTGCTCGCCATGGGCACCGCCGCGCCCGCCTGACGCACCGCCACCGAACGGGTCGTCAGGCCACGCCGAGCAGGTGCAGCAGCTCGGCGATCAGGAAGTGCGCGCCGGTGTAGCCGATGCCCTGGAACCACAGCCGGTCGTCGACCGGGAAGGCGTGGTGGGAGCGGACCGCGCCGAGCGACTGCCAGGCGGGGGAGGCCAGCGCGGCGGTCAGGCCGGAACGGTCCGGGTCGCCGTAGCCGGCGTACAGCAGCACGTCGCCGTCGGCCTGGGCGAGCTGGTCGGGCGTCACCTCGACGGCGAACTGGTCGGTGTTCTGCGGGTCGGGGCGGGGCAGGCCGAGGTCGGCGAGGACCGAGCCGGGGAAGTTCTGCCGGGCGTACAGGCGGACGGTGGGGGAGCCCTCGACGAAGCGCACCAGGCTGATCCGGCGGCCCGCCGCCCCGGCGGCGGCCAGTGTGCGGGTCGCCTGATCGACGTGCCGGGCGTAGCCCGCGACCACGGCGGCGGCCTGGTCGCGGCGGTCCAGCGCGGCGGCGTGCAGCTGGAAGTTCTCCTTCCACGGGGCGCCGGTGGTGCGGGTCAGCACGGTCGGGGCGAGGGCCTGCAGCGCAGCCAGGTGGGCGCCGTCGCGCAGTTGGCTGGAGAGGATCAGCTGCGGGCGGGTCGCGCCGATCGCGGCGGCGTCGGGCGGCGCGGCGATGTCGCCGACCACCGCGACCCGGGCCAGCCGGGAGGCCGGCCAGTAGTCGGGCGGCCCGGCGTCGAGCGGGGCCTTCGCCGCGCCCACGGGGGTGATGCCGAGCGTCATCGCGGAGTCCAGCTCGGCGGTGTCCAGCGCGACCACCCGGATCGGTCCGCCGGGCACGACCACCGGGCCGTCCGCACCGGTGACGGTCGCACTCGGCGTCGGCGTCGGCGTGGGCGTCGGCGTGGGGCTGGGCGAGCCGCTGCCGGACCGGTCGGGCAGCGGCAGTTCGACGGGCAGCGGACGCGGGCCGCAGCCGGTCAGCAGGACGGCGCCGAGCCCGGCGAACGCGGCCCGGCGGGAGAGGGGGCGTGACACCTGGGACCTCCGACGTCGCGGGCGGTTTCCGGCAGTATCGCCGTCCCCCCGCGCCCGGCCCGGCTCATCCGGTGGGAAACCCCGCTGACTAGGCTGGCCGTATGGCTCTCACCGTCGGCTTCGACCTGGACATGACCCTGCTCGACACCCGGCCCGGCATCAAGGCCACCTACGAGGTGCTCTCCGCCGAGACCGCGACGTACATCGACGCCGACCTCGCGGTCAGCCGGCTCGGCCCGCCGCTGGTCCACGAGCTCGCGCACTGGTTCCCGGCGGACCGGGTGGAGGTCGTCGCCGACCGCTACCGCGAGCTGTACGCGGAACACGCGGTGTCCGGCAGCCTGGAGCTGCCCGGGGCGCTGGCCGCGGTCGCCGCGGTGCGTGCGGTGGGCGGCCGGGTGCTGGTGATCACCGGCAAGTACGAGCCGAACGCCCGCCGCCACCTGGACGGCATCGGGCTGGAGGTGGACGCCCTGGTCGGCGACCTGTGGGCGGAGACCAAGGGCGACGCGCTGCGCGCGCACGGCGCGCACGTCTACGTCGGCGACCACCTCGGCGACATCCGGGGCGCCCGGGCCGCCGAGGCCGTCGCGGTGGGCGTGGCCACCGGCCCGTACAGCGCCGCGGAGCTGGCCGAGGCGGGCGCCGACGTGGTGCTGCGCGACCTCACCGAGTTCCCCGCCTGGCTCACCGCCCACCTGGGCTGACGGGCCGTCAGGCGGAGGCGGCCGCCGCGCGCCGCTTGCGGGCGTCCGCGCGGGCCGTGGTGAACAGCCCGGTCAGCGAGACCAGCAGCCCGGCCGGCATCAGCATGCACAGCCAGTAGGCCACCGTGGGCAGGCGCGGCAGGTCGAGGAAGAGCGGCACGAAGGTGGCGATCGTGGCGAGCATCCCGACGCCGAAGACGATCCCGCCGACGCGGACCAGGGTGTCACCGGGATCGGTGGACTGACGGCTCACTTGCGACTCCTCCTGCTGCGGCTGCCGCCCCCAGTCTCCCACCGACCGCGGCCCCGCCCCGCCCGCCCCCGCCGATCGGCGGGGGCGGAGCCGTCCGGTTTCCGACTGAACGCTCAAGGTTCCCAGGAAACACTCAGGCATGCTGGGACCGGCGAGTGCGAGAAGTGGGAGCGGGGCGTGGGTCTGACCAGTCACAAGGTGCTGGCGCTGTCCGCGCTGGTCTCGGCGCTGATGGTGGCCGGGACGGTGTGGCTGTGGCCGCGGCTGGCCCGGCGCAGCTGGCAGGCGGTGCTGGGGCGGCTGGGCACCATCGTCGGCACCCAGCTGGCGGTGATCTGCACGCTCGGGCTGCTGGCCAACAACTACTTCGCCTTCTACAGCAGTTGGGACGACCTGCTGGGCACCGGCGACGCCGGGCCGGTGACCGTCCAGAACCAGCTGCGCGGCCGCACCGAGGGCGTGCAGAAGCTGGCGGCGGAGAACGTCCGCGGCACCAACTCGGTCGGGCGGGACCCGGCGCAGGTCGGGAGGCTGGAGAAGGTCCGGCTGTCGGGGGCGACCACCGGCCTGGCCACCGAGGGGTACGTCTACCTCCCGCCGCAGTACTTCCAGCCGGAGTTCCAGCACCGGCGCTTCCCCGCCGCGATCGCCATCACCGGCTTCCCCGGCGACGCCAAGAACCTGATCACCAAGCTGAACTACCCGGCGGTGCAGCTGCAGTTGACCCGGGAGGGCAAGGCCAAGCCGACCGTGCTGGTGCTGATGCGGCCCTCCCCGGCGATGCCCCGGGACACCGAGTGCGAGGACGTCCCGGGCGGCCCGCAGGCCGACTCGTACTTCAGCGCGGACGTGCCCGCCGCGCTGCGCTCCGCCTACCGGATCGCGGACGGGCCGGGCAGTCTCGGCGTGGTCGGCAACTCCACCGGCGGGTACTGCGCGTTGAAACTGGCGATGCGTCACCCGCAGGTGTTCTCCGCGGCGGTGTCGCTGTCCGGGTACTACAGGGCGGCCGAGGACGCCACCACCGGCGACCTGTTCGGCGGCAGCGCGCAGCGCCGGGACGAGGCCGACCTGGGCTGGCGGCTGGCCCACCTGCCCGCGCCGGCCACCGCACTGCTGGTCGGCGGCAGCCGGGAGGGCGACGGCGACTACTTCGCCGACACCGAGCGGTTCACCGCCGCCGCGAAGGGCACCGGCACCAAGGTCTCCTCGATCACGCTCGACACCGGCGGGCACAACTTCACCACCTGGTCGCGGATGCTCCCGGCCTCGCTCGGCTGGCTCGGCGGGCACCTCGCGGACCCGTCCTGACCGGCCCGGCGTCACTGCCCGCAACTCCGCGCGCGCAGGGAGTTTCGACCCTCGCCCGCCCCGGGTATGCAGCCATCGCGCGGGTCGACCAGCGGCTGGTCCACGAACGCCCGCCCGTCGCCGATCGGGGGTGTGAGCCAGTGGAAGGCGCGGAAGGCGCGAGGCCCGGGCCCACCCCGGTCAGGAATCCCCTCGGTGTTCCGGCGGACGCTGAGGGATCATTGCTCTACTGAGCGATACCGGCCGCCCGCACACCGTGGTCGGCCCGCCCACCCATCCGCGACCCGACGGGGTCGCTCGCACCCGATACCGAGGACTTTTCGAGATGCCCACCGGCCAGGTCAAGTGGTTCAACGAGACGAAGGGCTACGGCTTCCTGTCGCGCGACGACGGAGGCGAGGTCTTCGTCCACACCAAGGCGCTGCCCGCGGGCGTCACCACGCTGCGGCCGGGCCAGCGCGTCGAGTTCGGCATCGCCGCCGGCCACCGCGGTGACCAGGCGATGACCGTGACGCTGCTGGACGCGCTGCCGTCGGTCGCCGCCAACCAGCGCAAGAGCGCGGACGACATGGCCCCGATCGTCCAGGACCTGATCACCAAGCTGGACAGCGTGCTGCCCGGCCTGCAGCGCGGCCGCTACCCCGCCCGCGCCGAGGGCCAGAAGATCGCGATGGTGCTGCGCGCCATCGCCGACCAGTTCGACGCCGGGGCCTGAGCCCCCGTCAGCCGAAGGCCAGCGCACCCGGGTCGACCGCGGGGACGAGTCCCTGCCCGGCGGCCCGGGTGAGCAGGCCGCGCACCGCCGCGTAGCCCTCCTCGCCGAGGTCGGCGGTGAACTCGTTGACGTACAACCCGATGTGCTGGTCGGCGACGTCCGGGTCCATCTCCTGCGCGTGCGCCAGCACGTACCCGCGGGAGGCCGCCGGGTCGTCCCAGGCGGCCCGCACCGAGGCGCGGATCGTGTCGGCGAGCGCGCGCAGCCGCTCCGCGCCGAGCGAGCGGCGGGCCACGATCGCGCCCAGCGGGATCGGCAGCCCGGTCGCCGCCTCCCAGGCCTCGCCCATGTCGGCCAGGCAGTGCAGCCCGTAGTTGCGGAACGTGAACCGGGCCTCGTGGATCACCAGTCCGGCGTCCACCCGCCCGTCCCGTACGGCGGGCATGATCTCGTGGAACGGCAGCACCACGATCTCGCCGAAGCCGCCCGGCACCGCCTCGGCCGCCCACAGCCGGAACAGCAGGTACGCGGTGGAGCGCTCGCTGGGCACTGCCACCCGCCGGCCCGCCAGCGCCGCCGCGTCGATCGGCTCCGCGGTGAGCACCAGCGGCCCGCAGCCGCGGCCCAGCGCGCCGCCGCACGGCAGCAGCGCGTACTCGTCCAGCACCCAGGGCAGCTGGCCGTAGGAGATCTTCAGGACGTCCAGCTCGCCGCGCTCGGCCAGGCCGTTGGTGACGTCGATGTCGGCGAACCGCACCTCGGGCGCCTCGGCGCCGGGCACCAGGCCGTGCGCCCAGGCGTGGAAGACGAAGGTGTCGTTCGGGCAGGGCGAGTACGCCACGGACAGCGGCTCGGCCATCTCAGACCTCCTGGAGCAGACGGTTCGGCGGCAGCGCGGTGAAGGCCCGCTCCAGGGCCCCCAGCGCCTCGCCGATCCGCCAGGCCGCGCGGTCGCGCGGCCCGACGGCGTTGGACACGGCGCGCAGCTCACCGACCGGGAGCCCGTGCCGGGCGGCCGCCTCGGCCACCCCGAAACCCTCCATCGCCTCGGCCAGCGCCCGCGGGTGACGCTCCCTCAGCCGCTCGGCGCGCTCCGCCGAACCGGTCACCGTGGAGACCGTCAGCACCTCGCCGACCGCCGCGGCCAGCGCGTTCGCGGCCAGCCGCACCACCCCGGCCGGCACCTCGTGGCGGACGGTGCCGAAGCCCAGCTCGGTGACGTCCGCGAAGCCGTCCGGCGTCTCGGCTCCCAGGTCCGCGGCGACCAGCGCGTCGGCGACCACCAGCGAGCCGATCGGGGCGTGCGGCGCGAAACCGCCCGCGATGCCCGCCGACAGCACCAACCGGTAGCCGCCGTAGCGGCCCAGCGCGGCCGCGGTGCCGGCCGCCGCGGCGGCCGGGCCGACGCCCGCCGCCAGCACGTCCACCGCGGTGCCGTCCGGGTGCACGGCGCGGCGCAGCTCCCCGCCGGGCAGCGGCAGCGGCCGGGCGCCGTCGCGCAGCCCGCGCAGCACCGCCTCCGCCTCGGCGGGCACGGCGACGACGACGAGCAGTCCGGCCGCGCGGCCGGACTGCTCGTCGTGGTGCTCAGCGGTCATCGACCGGCTGGGTCAGCGCTTGTTGTTCAGGTCGAAGAACCAGACCGCGTAGAACTCCTTGGTCTCCGGGTTCTGCGACACCACGGTCACCGAGGTGGTGGCGGTCTGCGACATCAGCGTGGTGGCGGGCTGCGAGCCCGAGTAGGTGACGCCGGTGGCGTTGCTGATGATCGAGGCACGGCCGGAGCCGGAGCCGCCGTCGGTCATCGCGTACCAGCCCTTGTCGGCCAGGTCCTTCGGCACGCCGACGCCGATCCGGTCGCTGGAGCGCACGTCCAGCCGCGGCAGCTTCTTCGCGTCGCTGGCCTTCTGAGCCTTCGTGGCGCAGTCGTTGAGGAAGTCCTCGGTGAGCGGCTTGCCGCCGTCGTAGCAGAACGGCTCGGCGGTGATCGACGAGGTGCCGACGACCATCGTGGCCTCGTTCTTGGCGGGCTTGCCGTTGTCGACGGCCTGGTAGATGCCGAAACCGACGAGACCGGCGCCGACGACGGCGGCGCCTGCGAGTCCGGCGATGACGCGGGTGCTGAGGCTCATGCGCAAGAGGCTACCCGGCTTCCGCGATCACGGGACGCCGGGGTGCCCGAGTCGCCCGCGGGTTACGCCACGCGCGGACGGGTCGCCGCGCCGCGCGGCCGTACCCGCAGCAGCGAGTGGAAGGTCCACAGCAGCATCAGCGCCATCACCGCGGCCGCCACCGACAGGCCCAGCACCGCGTTCAGCGGCAGCGAGATGCCCACCACGCCGCCCACCACCCAGGAGAGTTGCAGGGCCGTCTCGGAGCGGGCGAACGCCGAGGTGCGCACCGCCTCCGGCACGTCCCGCTGGATCAGCGCGTCCAGCGCCAGCTTCCCCAGCGAGGCCGCCATGCCTGAGGTCGCCGCCACCACCGTCACCGTCGCCACCCCGTACCAGAGCGCCGCCGCGCCGACCGCGACCGTCGCCAGCAGCACCATGGTGGTCACCATCACCTCGGAGCCGCGGGTGCGCAGCCACGAACCCAGCACCGAGCCCAGCGCGTTGCCCACCCCGGCGGCCGCCGCGACCACGCCCAGCGCCGCCGTCTCCGGCAGCCCGCCGATCGGGTCCTTGCGGATCAGGAACGCCAGGAACATCACCAGGAACCCGACCAGCCAGCGCAGCGACGCCACCCCGCGCAGCGCCATGATCACCGAGGGTCCGACCGCACGCAGCACGCCGCGCGGCCGCGGCTCGTGCGGCTCGGCGTGCAGCTCGGCCCGCTTCTCGCCCTTGGCGGAGTCCACCTTGTGCGGCAGGTGAAAGGCCATCAGGGCGCCGATCACGAACACCACGAAGGCTCCGCGTAGCGGCCAGCCCGGCCCGATCAGGTGCAGCAGCCCGCCCACCCCGCCCGCCACCAGCGTCGCCACCAGGCCCGCCAGCGTCACCCGCGAGTTCGCCTTCACCAGCGACAGCTGCGGTGGCAGCAGCCGCGGCACCACCACGCTGCGCACCACCCCGTACGCCTTGGACGCCACCAGCACGCCCAGCGCCTCCGGGTACAGCGCCAGCCCGCCGGAGGTCACCGCCCCGGCCATCACCCAGGCCAGCATCGCCCGGGCCAGCATCGACATCGCCATCGCCGTGCGGCGGCCGTGTGGCAGCCGGTCCAGCAGCGGGCCGATCACCGGGGCCAGCACCGCGAACGGCGCCATGGTGATCAGCAGGTACAGCGCGACCCGGCCGCGGGCCTCGCCGGTCGGCACCGAGAAGAAGATGGTGGACGCCAGTGCCACGGTGATCAGCATGTCGCCGAAGGAGTTCAGGGCGTGCAGCTCGATCAGCTTCGCCAGCCCGGACTCGCCCGCGCCCTCCGCGGAGGTCGCCCGCCGGATCCGCCGCCCCGTCCCGTGCACCACCCGCCCGGTGCGCACCCCCGCCGCCGACGCCCCGCGGGCGAGTGCGCCGCGCTGCTTGACGGTCGGCGGTTCCGGTACGTCCTGACTGCCCGTCGGGTGTGACCCACCCGCCTCCGGCGCGCCGGGGACCGTCGGCTGCTGCCGCGACACGGCGTGCGCCTCCGACCGGCTCTCGGCCTGCCCGGGGTGCAGTCCGTGCTGCGGCGGTTTCTCTTCCGCCACATGCCCATCCTGCCTGAGATCGGCGCGCCGTACGAGTGATTGCCGCGGGCTCGGCGCGCCCGGGCCCACCGCCCCGGACTGTGCCCCACCACCGACCGGCGGGTAGCCTGCACTACGCGCATGCCCGGCGCGGCGCTGCGGGGGGTGACCGACCGGGGCGGCGCGGCCCGGCCACGGAGCGGTCCCGGGTCGAGCAGAATAGAAGAGACGTGGCAGCGGCGTCCGAGCGAGCCCGCCAGCGGACCGCCTCGGGAGAGACCGCAGGATGACAGGACTGGGAGAGAACCGACGCCGTGAGTGCTGCGATGCGAAGCCGTACCCCTGACCGGCTCTGTGCCGAGGCCGTCGACCTCGCCCGCCAGGCAGTCGTGGAGAGCGTCGGGGAGGCCGTCGTCGGCCTCCACCTGAACGCGAACGCCGACGCCGACCGCGTCGTCACCCACACCTTCGAGTGCCTCGACCCCGCGTACCGGGGCTGGCGCTGGGCGGTCACGGTGGCCCGCGCGCCGCGCGCCAAGAACATCACCCTCGACGAAGTGGTCATGCTGCCCGGCCCGGACTCCGTCCTGGCCCCGCAGTGGGTGCCGTGGAGCGAGCGGCTGCGCCCGGGCGACCTCGGCCCCGGCGACCTGCTGCCCACCGGCGCCGACGACGCCCGGCTGGAGGTCGGCTGGTCCGGCGACGACGAGCTCGCGCCCAACTCGGCGCTGGCCGAGGCCGCCGAGGAGGACGTCGTGGTCGCCGACCCCGGCATCCAGCCGCCGCCGGCCCGCGCCGAGATCGGCTCGGTCGCCGAGGAACTCGGCCTCGGCCGCCCCCGGGTGCTCTCCCGGCTCGGCCTGCACCAGGCCGCCGAGCGCTGGGAGCACGCGTACGGCCCGCAGACGCCGATGGCGCAGTCCGCCCCGGCGTCCTGCTCCACCTGCGGTTTCCTGGTGCCGATCGGCGGCTCGCTCGGCCAGGCCTTCGGCGTCTGCGGCAACGAGTTCGGCCCCGCCGACGGCCAGGTCGTCTCGCTCGCCTACGGCTGCGGCGCGCACTCCGAGGCCGCGATCCTCCCCGCCCCGCCCGTCCCGGCCGAGCTGATCCTCGACGAGACCGTGGTCGAACCCCTCCACATCCACCCCGACCGGACCTCCGGCTCGGTCGAACCGGACGCCCCGGCGGAGGAGTTGGGCCACTCGTAGGCCCCCCGTCGGGCCGCCCACCGGCTGCGCCCGCCGGGGCCGCCACCCCCTGGCAGAATGCCGACCGTATGCAGGCATTCGCATGGCAACCGCGAAGGGCGGCCCGGCACGTGGAGTCTCGGATCATCGGCAGTGCGGCGTCCCCCCAGGGCGCGGACGTGTTCGACACGGCCCAGCTGCGGCACACCGTGCTGGAGGCCTGGACCGCGGCGCCCGCCCGCTTCCGGGAGGACGCCAACGCCGAGGAGGAGCTCGCCCTCGGCGGCTACCGGGACCGGCTGATCGTCGAACTGGCGCAGAACGCCGCCGACGCCGCCGCCCGCGCCGGCCACGGCCCCGGCCGGTTGCGGCTGACCCTGCAGGGCGGCGTGCTGGCCGCCGCCAACACCGGCGTCCCGCTGGACGCCGCCGCCGTCGAGTCGCTCTCCACCCTGCGCGCCTCCGCCAAGCGCGGCGACGCGGGTCCGGTGGTCGGCCGGTTCGGCGTCGGCTTCTCCGCCGTCCTCGCCGTCACCGACGAGCCCGCGGTGCTCTCCGCCGCCGGCGGAGTCCGCTGGTCGCTCACCGAGGCCCGCGCGCTGGTCGCCGAACGCCCGCAGCTCGCCGAGGAGTTGACCCGTCGCGAGGGCCACGTCCCGCTGCTCCGGCTGCCCTTCCAGGCCGAAGGCGGCGCCCCCGAGGGCTACGACACCGTGGTCGTCCTCCCGCTGCGCGACGCCGCCGCCGAGGACCTCACCCGCCGGCTGCTCGCCGAGATCGACGACGCCCTGCTGCTCACCCTCCCGGGCCTCGCCGAGGTCACCGTGGAGACCCCCGACGGCGTGCGCACCCTCACCCGCACCGACGACCCGGCGCGGCCCGACGCGCTCGCCACCGTCACCGTCACCGACGGCCCGGACAGCACCACCTGGCAGACCGTCAGCGCCAGCGGCCCGCTCGACCCCGCGTTGCTCGCCGACCGCACCACCGAGGAGCGCGGCCGCCCCTGGTGGTCGCTCACCTGGGCCGTCCCGGTCAACCACGCCGGCCACCCGCAGCGCACCCGCACCGCCGCCGTGGTCCACGCGCCCACCCCCAGCGACGAGCCGCTCGGCGTGCCCGCGCTGCTGATCGCCTCCTACCCGCTCGACCCGACCCGCCGCCACGTCGCGCCCGGCCCGCTCACCGACTTCCTCACCGAACGCGCCGCCGACGCCTACGCCGACCTGCTGCGCGCCCGCGGCGCCGACACCCACTCGCTGAGCCTGGTGCCCGCCCGCCTCGGCCAGGGCGCCCTCGACAACGCGCTGCGCGCCGCGATCCTGGACCGCCTGCCCGGCACCCCGTTCCTGCCGCACCCGCGCGGTACCGAGGAGGGCACCCCGGCGCTGCGCCCGCGCGACGCGGTCCTGCTGGAAGGCGCCGACCACTCCGTGGTCGAGGCGCTCGCCCCGATCTTCCCCGGCCTGCTCCCGGCCGGCCTGGAACGCCGTACCGAACTGCGCACCCTCGACGTCCGCCGCGTCCCGCTCGCCGAGGTGGTCGACCAGCTCGGCGGCCTGGAGCGCGACCCCGTCTGGTGGCGCAGCCTCTACGCCGCCCTCGGCGGCGCCGACCCGGAGTCGCTCGGCGCGCTGCCCGTCCCGCTCGCCGACGGCCGCACCGTCACCGGGCCGCGCCGCGTCCTGCTGCCCTCCGACGCCGCCGACTGGGCCGGCTACGAGGGCTACCCCGAGTCGCTCGCCGAAGCCCTCGACCTGCTCGACCTGCGCCTCGCCCACCCCGACGCCGCCCACCCGCTGCTGGCCAAGCTCGGCGCCGGCAGCGCCACCCCCGCCGGCATCCTCGACACGCCGGAGGTCAGGGCCGCCGTCGCCCGCTCGCTCGAAGTCGGCGAGGACGACTTCGACGGCGCCGTCGACCTCGCCGACGCCGTCCTCGCCCTGGTCAGGGCCGCCGCCCCGGCCCCCGGCGAACACCCCTGGCTCTCCCGCCTGGCCCTCCCCGACGACGAGGGAGAACTCGCCCGGGCCGGCGAACTCCTGCTCCCCGACGGCCCGTTGGCCGCGCTCGCCCGCGAGGACGACGCCGCCTTCGTGGACGAGGACCTGCTGGAGCGCTGGGGCCCCGAGGTCCTCGCCGCCGCCGGCGTACTGGCCACCTTCACCCTGGTCCGCGCCGAGGACGTCGTCCTCGACCCCGACGACCTCGACCGCCTCGACCCCACCGTCCCCGCCGACCGCGCCGCCGGCGGCGCCCCCACCGGCCTGATCGACGAGGCCCCCGACGGCCTCGCCGACTGGTGCGAGGACGTCCTCGAAGCCCTGCACGCCGACGACAGCGCCGAGTTGGGCGTCCCCCCGGTCGCCGCCGAGCTGCTCGCCGTCCGCGACCTCGACCTGGTCGACGACGACGCCTGGCCCGAAGCCCTCGCCCTGCTCTCCCGGCCGCCCTACCGCGACGCCGTCATCACCCCCGTCCGCACCCTGCTCCCCGACGGCTCGTACGCCGACCTCCCGCCGTACACCGCCTGGTGGCTGCGCGACCACCCCGTCCTGGACGGCCGCGAGCCCGCCGGCCTGCGCGCCGCCGGGGCCGACCCGCTGCTGCGCGGCCTCTACGACGAGGCCCGCACCACCCTCGACCCGCAGTTCCTGCACGCCCTCGGCGTCCGCACCACGCTGGCCGCCCTGCTCGCCGAACCGCACGGCCCCGACGAGCTGGTCGACCGCCTGGTCGACCCGGCCTCCGAGGTGACCCACCGTCAACTCCACGGCATCTACTCCGCGCTGGCCGCACTCCCCGCCGACCGCGTCGAAGGCCTCGACGTGGTCCGCGCGCTCGCCCCGCTCGACGACGCCACCGGCCGCCGCGACGACCGCACCGTCATCGTCGACGCCACCACCGCGGTCGTCGCCGACGCCCCCGACCTGGTCGAACTCCTCCACGACCACGCCGTCCTCCCGGTTCACCCCGCCCTCGCCGCCGCCCTCGCCGAACGCCTGCACGTCTCCCTCGCCAGCGAGGTGGCCGGCGGCCGCGTCCTCTCCGAGGGCACCCTGCACCGCACCCCCGCGGTGGTCCGCGAGCTCCTCCCCGGCTGCCCCGCCGTCTACGAGGAGCACGACGAACTCCTGGTCGTCGGCCCCGACGGCGAGGACGCCCACGTCGCCTGGCGCTGGGACCCCACCGCCACCGCCCCCGAACGCCCCTACGACCCCGACGACACCGACCCCGCCGACGAGGACGACGAATTCGACGTCCCCCCCGTCCCCGGCCTCCTCCACGCCGCCACCCCCGAAGGCCTCGCCGCCGGCCTCGCCTGGTCCGTCAACCAATGGCACCGCCGCTTCGAGATCCTCACCGCCCTCACCGAACCCGACCGCGCCTACGAACTCCTCGCGGCCCGCGACTACGAATGAGCTTTCAGGGGCCCGGGCTCGCCGTTCCGCCCCCAGCCCCAAGGGGGGCCGGGAGGTACCCCCAGAGCCCCTATTCGCCCTTCCGCACGAAGACCCGCGAGGTGACCTCCAGCAGCAACCCCGCGATCACCGCGATCAGCACCCCCGTCAGGGGATCGCGCCAGCCCACCAGTTGGAGCTGGAAGAAGTCCGACAGCCAGGGGACCACCAGGACCAGGGCGAACGCGCCGCACATCGCGCCGATCAGCAGCAGCCGCCACCACGTGTACGGCCGGGCCACGATCGCCAGGACCCAGATCGCCACGATGAAGAGCGTCAGCGTGGCGACGCTGGTGTCCGCCTCCAGCGTGGTCTCGTCGTCGCCGCGGGCCAGCGCGTACGCGACGAAGGTGGCGGTGCCCGCGATGATCCCGCCGGGCACGGCGAGTCGCAGGACCCGCCGGACGAAGCCCGTCCGGGCGCGTTCGGTGTTGGGGGCGAGGGCCAGGAAGAACGCGGGGATGCCGATGGTCAGGGACGAGAGCACCGTCGAGTGCCGCGGCAGGAACGGGTACGGCACCTGGGTGATGACCACCAGCAGGGCCAGCAGCACCGAGTAGACCGTCTTCACCAGGAACAGCCCGGCCACCCGTTCGATGTTGCCGATCACCCGTCGGCCCTCGGCGACCACCGACGGCAGGGTGGCGAAGCGGTCGTCGAGCAGGACGATCTGCGCGACGGCGCGGGTCGCGTCGGAGCCGGTGCCCATCGCGACGCCGATGTCGGCGTCCTTCAGGGCCAGCACGTCGTTGACACCGTCGCCGGTCATCGCGACGGTGTGGCCGCGGGACTGCAGGGCGCCGACCAGCGAGCGCTTCTGCTGGGGGGTGACCCGGCCGAAGACGGCGGTGCGGTCGGCGACGTCGGCGAGTTCCTTCGGGTCGGCCGGCAGGGTGCGGGCGTCGATCGCGGTCTCGGCGCCCGGCAGGCCGAGGTGCGAGGCGACCGCGCCGACCGAGACGGCGGCGTCGCCGGAGATCACCTTGGCGTGGACGTCCTGCGAGCGGAAGTAGCGCAGCGTGTCGGCGGCGTCCTCGCGCAGCCGCTGCTGGAGGACGATCAGGGCGAGCGGCCGCAGTTCGGCGGCCGGGTCGGGGTCGTCCATGGCGAGCGGGCTGCGGCCGAGCAGCAGCACGCGCAGGCCCTTGGCGCCGAGTTCGTCGACCTCGCCGAGTGCGGGGTGGCCGGCGGGCAGCAGCACGTCTGGGGCGCCGAGCAGCCAGCTGCCCTCGCCGCCGCCGGGCTCCAGCAGCCGGACGCCGCTCCACTTGCGGGCGGACGAGAACGGGATCGCCTCCAGTACCCGCCAGCGGCCCTCGGACGGCGGGCCGTACGCGTCGATGACGGCCTGCATGCTGGGGTTCGGCCGGGCGTCGGCGGCGCCGATCGCGCCGAGCGCCTCGGCGATCACGGCCTTCTCGGCGAGCGGGCGTTCGGCGGGCGGCAGCTGCTCGGGGTCGGCGATCGGCCGCAGGTCGATCAGGTCCATCCCGCCCTCGGTGAGGGTGCCGGTCTTGTCCAGGCAGACGGTGTCGACCCGGGCCAGGCCCTCGATCGCGGGCAGCTCCTGGACCAGGCACTGCTTGCGGCCCAGCCGGATCACGCCGATCGCGAAGGCCACCGAGGTGAGCAGCACCAGGCCCTCGGGGACCATCGGCACGATGCCGGCCACCATCCGGCGGACGGCTTCCTTCCAGTCGTTGCGCTGCACCGCGAGCTGACTGATGATCAGGCCGATCGCGGTGGGGATCAGCAGGTAGGTGATGAACCGCAGGATCTGGTCGATGCCGCTGCGCAGCTCGGACTTGACCAGGGTGAACTTGCTGGCCTCCTCGGCCAGCTTGGCGGCGTACGCCTCGCGGCCGACCTTGGTGGCGGTGAACGCGCCGGCCCCGGCGACCACGAAGGAGCCGGACATCACCTGGTCGCCCGGGTGCTTGAGCACCGGGTCGGGCTCGCCGGTCAGCAGCGACTCGTCGATCTCCAGGCCGTCCGCCTCGGTGACCTCGCCGTCCACCACCACCTTGTCGCCGATGCCGAGCAGCACGGTGTCGTCCAGCACGATCTCGGAGGTGGGGACCTGCTGCGCGGCGCCGTCGCGGCGGACCTGCGGGCGGGCCTCGCCGATCAGCGCGAGGCTGTCCAGGGTCTTCTTGGCGCGCAGCTCCTGGACGATGCCGATCGCCGTGTTGGCGACGATGACCAGGCCGAACAGGCCGTCCTGGATCGGGCCGACCACCAGGATGATGCCGAACATCACGCCGATGATGGCGTTGAACCGGGTGAAGACGTTCGCCCGGACGATCTCCCGCACCGAGCGGCTGGAGCGCACCGGAACGTCGTTGACCTGTCCGCGGGCGACCCGCGCGGCGACCTCGGCGGCGCTCAGTCCGGTGCCGTGCACCCCGCCCGCACCGGAGGGGTGGGCGCCTGGCGGGCTGGGGGCCGTGCCTTCCGGTGACTGCGTCATGGCACCGACTCTAGGTGCGTGAAATGTCCGGTGCGCCCCACTCGGGGGCGATTCGGGCCGGACGGGTGGCGGTCCGGATCAGCCCTGTTCGGCGGCGGCCCCGGCCGCGGCCTCGGCGGCGCGGGCCCGGCGGATCGCGTCCCGGCGGGCGACGCAGTACTTGAGGCCGATCAGTCCGAGCAGGCCGCCGGAGAGGCAGATCCACGGCCAGGTGCCGTGCCCGTGGTCGGACAGCCAGCCCTGGAACGGCAGCAGCGCCACGAAGCCGACGAACCACAGCACCGTGCCGGTGCCGACGATGGCGACGTCGTTCGCCTCGAGCGGCGGGGGAGCGGGGCGCAGCGCGGTCTTGGGCATGCGCCCTAGCGTACGGGGCGGGGCGGGCGGCCCGGCAGAGGCTTCGGCGGTTGCCCGGGCCGCGTGGGGCATGAGCGGGGCGGGCTCGCCGTAAGGGGCTTGCTCTACGCGCGAAGATGGCGCGTGCACGATCGGGATCGCCATACTGAAACTCCCCCACTCCCTCTGTGCTCACCCCGATCGAGGCCCCCGAATGTCTCCGCAGGCCCAGTCGACCGCCGCGTCGCCCGAGCCCTCCCAGACCTCGCCGCAGCCCCCGTCCGGCGCGCTGGATCGTTTCTTCAGGATCTCCGAGCGCAGCTCCACGCTGCCCCGGGAGATCCGTGGCGGTGTCGCCACGTTCTTCACCATGGCCTACATCCTGGTGCTGAATCCGATCATCCTCGCGTCCGCGACCGACATGCACGGCACACACCTGAGCAGCGCCCAGCTGGTCACGGCCACCGCGCTCACCGCCGGTCTGACCACGCTGCTGATGGGCGTCATCGGCAACGTCCCGATCGGCCTCGCGGCCGGTCTCGGCGTCAACACCATCGTGGCGCTGCAGCTCGCACCCAAGATGACCTGGCCCGACGCCATGGGCATGGTCGTGCTGGCCGGCTTCGCGATCATGCTGCTGGTCGCCACCGGGCTGCGCGAGCGCGTCATGAACGCGGTGCCGCTCGGCCTGCGCAAGGCCATCGCGATCGGCATCGGCCTGTTCATCGCGCTGGTCGGCCTGGTCGACTCAGGGTTCGTCACCCGCGTCCCGGACGCCGCCCACACCACCGTGCCGCTCCAGCTCGGCACCGGCGGGCACCTGCACGGCTGGCCGGTCCTGGTCTTCATCCTCGGCCTGCTGCTCACGATGGCCCTGGTGATCCGCAAGGTGCCCGGCGCGATCCTGATCTCGATCGCCGTGATGACCGGCATCGCCGTCCTGATCCAGCAGCTCGCCGGCCTCTCCGGCGAGGCCTGGGGCCTCACCGTCCCGGCCTGGCCCGGCAACCCGGTCGCCGCCCCCGACTTCGGGCTGGTCGGTCAGGTCAGCCTGTTCGGCGGGTTCGGCAAGGTCGGGATGCTGACCGGCATCCTGTTCGTCTTCACCGTGCTGATGAGCTGCTTCTTCGACGCGATGGGCACCATCCTCGGCGTCGCCGACGAGGCCCACCTGCTCGACGAGAAGGGCGACCTGCCCGGCATCAACCGGATCCTGATGGTCGACGGCATCGCCACCGCGGCGGGCGGCGCGACCTCCTCGTCCGCCAACACCTGCTTCGTCGAGTCGACCGCGGGCGTCGGCGAGGGTGCCCGCACCGGCTTCGCCTCGATCGTCACCGGCGCGCTGTTCCTGGTCGCCCTCTTCCTCACCCCGCTGGCGACCATGGTCCCCGCCCAGGCCGCCACCCCCGCCCTGGTCACCGTCGGTTTCCTGATCCTGGCGAACTCCATCAAGGAGATCGACTGGGCCGACTACACCATCGCGATGCCGGCCTTCCTCACCATCGTGATGATGCCGTTCACCTACTCCATCACCAACGGCATCGGCTTCGGCTTCATCTCCTTCTGCCTCCTGCGCATCGTCGCCGGCCGCGCCCGCACCGTCCCGATCGCGCTCTACGCGGTCGCCGCGGTCTTCGCCTTCTACTACCTGATGCCGGCCCTCGGCCTGCTCTGACCCGAGCCGTACGGCCACGACGGCGGCCCCGCACTCCTGGACGAGTGCGGGGCCGCCGTCGTGCTTGCTGCCTGACGGTCGGTCATGAGAGGTAAAGCACAGGTAAGGACAGGGTAGCCTTACTGAGGCTAGGCTAACCTTATGAGTCATCTGCTGCTGGCCGCGAAGACGGCCGGATACACCACGCCCGAAATCTGGCGGGTCCTCACCAAGACCGGCTACTTCGTCGGCCTGAGCGGCGCCATCGGCAGCACCGTCACCTACGCCGCCGCGGTGCGCCCGGCCCTCAGGGCCGAGAGCACCACCGCCGAGGACGCCGCCGCGCTGCGCAGGCGGTCGGCGGGCTACCTGGCCTGGGCGGGCGTCGTCCTGCTGGTCACCGGGTACTTCCAGCTGGTGGCGCGCGTCGCCCGGGCCGGGAAAGGGATGCCCTTCGGCGACGCCATGGCCCCCGGCCGGATCGCGGACTTCCTCGACGCCCCGGCGGCCAAGGGCGCCTGGATCGCGCAGGGCACGCTCTACCTGCTGCAGAACGTCGTGCTGGTCGCCACCGCCGTCGCCCTGATCGCGCTGTTCGTCCCGGCGGTGCGCCGCCACCTCGACCGCCTCGCCCTCGCGGCGCTGCCCGCCGCCCTCGCGGTCACCCTGATCGCCGGCACACCGGCCACCGTTCCCACCGAGCTCGACCGCTGGCTCGACCCGGTGTTCGACCAGACCCACATCGTCTCCGGCACCGTGTGGCTCGGCGGCCTGGCCCTGCTGGTCGCCCTCGCGGGCACCCGCAGCCGCCTCGGCGCGGGCGCCGGCCTGGTGTGGGCCGACATCTGGCGCCGCTTCAGCCTGGTCGCCATGGTGTGCGTCGGCGCGGTCACCGTCTCCGGCCTGTGGCTCGGCTGGAAGCACGTCGGCGCCGTCTCCCAGCTGTGGACCACCGGCTACGGCATCGCCCTGCTGGTCAAGATCCTGCTGGTCCTGGGCCTGGTCGCGGCCGGCGCCTTCAACCAGTTCTGGCTGATGCCGCGGATCGAGCAGGCCCGCCGGGCCGACGACTCCGCCTCGCTGCTCCACCTGACGCTGCGCCACTTCCCGAAGGTGGTCTGGGGCGAGGTCGTCCTCGGCGTCGCGGTGCTGGTGGTCCTGCCGTTCCTCGCCGGGTCCGCCCGCACCGAGGCGGGCAGCGCGAAGGCGGTCTCCGACGGCAGCGTCTTCGCCGCCGGCGCCACCCTGGTGACCGCCCTCGCGGTCTCCCTGTACGCCACCGCCAAGGTCTCCGACGCCCTGTCCCGCCGCCCTGCCGCCACTGCCGCCGCGACCTGACGGCAGCGTTGCTTCCAGGTCGTCCAACGGCCCTTCCCCGGACCGAGGGAGGGCCGTCGCGCTGTTCGCGCGCGAGCCGAGGGGGGTGAACGTAGGGCAATCGGCCACCGGACCTCGTCCGCGTGGTGCAGGATCGGGGCACGAAACCGGGCTTGGACGGGTGGTGCTCAGGTGTCGGGTCACGGAGCTTCGGGAGCGACGGGGTGACGCTCAACAGCGAGGTGTGGCAGGGCCATTTCGCGGAGGGTGTGGTCTGGGCCCTGGCCTGTGCGGCCGGTCTGAATCCGGGCAGACGAGTGCTGGACGTCGACGGAGTGGATATCCAGATCGGTTTTCCCGGCAGGGCCGGGACGATGCGATACCCACTGATCGAGGCGCAGATCAAGTCCTGCAGCAATCCCGTCTATGTCGACGGGTGCTTCTCGTACTCGATCCCGGTCAAGAACTACAACGATCTGATCGGTGTGGTCGGCGACGACCTTCCGAGTAGGCGGTACCTCTTCCTGGTGCACGTTCCGGCCGAGAAGACTGAGTATGTGGAATCATCTGCCGAGTTCCTTCGGTTCCGGCACGCCGTCTACTGGCTCGACATGATGGCGGAAGAGCCGATCGACCCGGACAGGCAAGCGAGCAAGTCGGTGCACGTGCCCGTGGCCAACCTGCTGACCATGGAGTCGCTCACCGGGCTCGTGGTGGGATCTCTGTCGAATGGCGGTGAGTGAGATGATCACGGGATTCGGGGAGTTCAGCACGTCCCAGGCGTCCGACCCCCGGCGCATCTCGCTGTATCTCGCCTCGCGCGGCTGGCGTCCATCTTCCGAGCCGGGCGGGACGCTCTGGGTGTCGGACGCCGACGGGTTCGAGGTCTTCATTCCGAAGAGCCCGCGAATGCGGGGATACGACGCCTATGTGCAGGGCATGCTGGAGACCCTGTCGACCGCTGAGGACCGGGGCACTGCGCAGATTGTCGTCGAGATCGCCCGTGCCGACGCCGACGTCCAGTACGTACGAACCCGTCCGACCGGGGAACCGGGGACCATGCCCATCGAAGACGGGGTGAGGGCCTTCGAGAGCCTGCATCAGTGGGTCCTGGTCAGTGCCGTCTCGGCCGGCATCGATCGGCAGCGGCTCGTGCAGCCTGCGCGGAAACCGACGCAGGTCACGGACTTCATGCGCTCGGTCAGATTGGGGCCGACGCTTGAGGGCAGCTATGTGCTCACGGTCTACATCCCCATTCCGCCGTTGATCGGCCAGGCCGGCCTCGACGCGACGGCGGGCGGGATCTCTGAGACTGAGCAGCCGTTCCAGCGTCGTGTCTCGCTCTCCCTCCATGACTCCACGGTGCAGGCGGTGGCCGCCGCCGATGAGGTGATCAGCCTGGGGCGCGGGATGGAGTCGTTCACGGGCCGCGTCGGTCACGGGGTGAACGCAAACCTGTGCGAGGCGCTGGCAGGATTTTCGGGCGGGAGTCCGGAGCCCACCGACATCGAGTTCTCCTGGGCGCTGTCTCGACCGATGGAGCCGACCAGGCCAGTGGTGATCACTTCCAACCACGTCGCGGTTCTACGCGAAGCCGCCCGGGAGTTGCGAGCGCAGACGCCGACTGAAGACGTCCGCGTGGTCGGAGCGGTGGTGCGGCTCCACCGGGAGGGCTTCGCGGGGCCGGGCGAGGTGAGCATCGCGGGAATCGTGGAAGGTGACCTGAACGACCGGCTTCGGCGAGTGTGGTTCGAACTTCCCGAGGAGAGCTACGGGATCGCCACCCAAGCGCACGATCGCGGAGCAACGGTTTCGGTGACCGGGACACTCGTCCGGCGGGGGACCCGCTATCTGCTTCAACAGCCGGCCGACTTCTACGTCGTCCCGGACTGATCCGTCCCGGGCCCTCCGGTGCCAGGCTTCAGGCCCCTTTCGTACGGCATGGAAGGGGCCGGTCGGGTGGCTGGCTCAGCCGGTGGTGTGGGGGAGGAGGTCGGGGATGGTCTGGGCGGGGCGGAGGGGGGTGAAGTGGACGGTGCCGGTGGGGGTGAGGGTGGCGGCGTGGATGGCCGGCTCGGGGAGGGAGTTGTAGGCGAAGTGGTTGGTGGCGTAGTAGGCGCCGGTGTCGAGCAGGCAGACCAGGTCGCCGGGTTCGAGGAGGGGGAGGGGGCGGGCGCGGGCGAGGAGGTCGCCGGCGAAGCAGCAGGGGCCGGCGACGTCCTGGGGGACGGGGGCGCCGGTCTTCGGGGCGCCGGAGGGGTGGTGGGCGGTGATCCGCAGGGGCCAGCTGTCGGGCATGAAGACGGTGCGGGTGGCGACCTGCGCGCCGGCGTGGGTGACGGCGATGTCGCGGCCGCCGACCTGCTTGGTGTACTCGACGTGGGCGGCGGTGAATCCCGCCTTGGCCAGGACGGAGCGGCCGAACTCGGTGATCACCCGGAAGTCCCCGCCCAGGAGTGCGGGCGCGTGCTGGGCGAGCTGGTCGACGTAGTCGGCGAACCCCGGGGCGGTGCGGTCGTCGGCGAAGTTGACGGGCAGTCCGCCGCCGATGTCGATGCCGACCACCTGGCGGCGGCCCAGTTCGCCGTTGACCTTCTCGGCGAAGGAGACGGCCGCGCCGACGCCCGCGGCCATCAGCTCCAGCGGGCAGCCCTGGGAGCCGACGTGGCAGTGGACCCAGGTCAGCCAGGGGCGGGCGCGGAAGGCCTCGACCAGGCGGGCGGCGTTGCCCGGGTCGGTGAGCGGGATGCCGAACTTGGAGGTGGCGGTGGCGGTGCTCATCGCGCCGATCGTGCCGCCGCCGACCTGCGGGTTGACCCGGACGCCGATCCGCGACCGGGTCTGCCGGCCGCGCATGAGCGCGTCCACCCGTTCGAGTTCCTGCCAGTTGTCGATGTTGACGGCGACGCCGAGGTCGAGCGCCGCGGCGAGTTCCCGGCGGGTCTTGGCGGGCGAGTCCAGCACCATCCGCTCCGGGTCGAACCCGGCGGCCAGCGCCTGCGCGAACTCGCCGGGGCTGGCCACCTCGCAGCCCATCCCGAGTTCGCGCAGGCGCGCCAGCACGGGCACCAGCGGGTTGGCCTTGGCGGCGAAGGCGTGCAGCACCTCGACCTCGGGCGGGAAGGCGCCCCGCAGGTCGGCGACGGTCTGCTCGACGGAGTCCAGGTCGAGGAAGGCGGCCAGCGGCGCGTCCTCGGGGTGCAGCAGGCCCTCGCGGACGGCGGCGCGCAGGATCAGCTCGCGCCGTTCGGGGCTCGGCAGGGCGGTGGGGCGGGGACCGGTCATGGTGGCACGCTCCGCTCGGGGTCGGCTCGGGAGGACCGGGACCGTCGCCCGGCGTGAGTCCAGACTGCCTGCGGGCCGGGTCCCGGGTCTTCGTCCCACGGCCCGGGTTCGCCGACATCCCGCCGCCCGGCCGTACGCCGGACCGGACCGGGCGGTGACATGACGGCGCGTCAGGGCGGCCCGGGCGGGACGGGGCGGAGCCCGGCGGCGGCGCCGGCCCGCCGTCGCGCCCCGGGTCGTGCGGTCCGACGAGGAACGCGGCCGGTCGCGGTGCCCGGCGACGAATCCGGCCTGTGTCGGTGCGCGCGGCGTGGTGGTGCGCGATGGCGGAGTCAGCCGTCGCGCAGGCGGAGTTGGAGCTGGGCCAGCAGCCGGGCGTCGGGGTCGTCCGGGTCGAGGCCGGAGATCTTCAGGGCCTTCTGCAGGCGGTGGGTGAACGTGCTGCGGGCGACACCCAGCGCGTCCGCGGCCCGGCCCTGCTCGCGCGAGTGGTCGAGGTAGGCGCGCAGGGTGTCCAGCAGGACGCGCTCGCCCTTCGGCTCGGCGTGTGCGACCAGCCGCGCCACCGGGGTGTCCACCGGGAGCCGGACGGTCTGCAGCGCGGCCAGCAGCCGGCCGAGGGCGACCGCGTCGGCGACCTCGTCGAGGCGCGCGCAGTCCGCCGTCGAGTTGCCGAACAGCAGTCCGCCGAGGGCCAGTTCGGCGGTGCGGGCGGAGGCCGGCGCGTCCTCCAGGCGGGCCTCGACCGCGCCCAGGCCGACCCGGATCCGGGTGCCCAGTTCGTCGGAGAGCCGGCGGGCCAGCAGGCTCCCGACCACCGCCACCTGGTGTTCGGCCCGGGCCTGATTCTCCGCCAGGTTGCCCAGCAGGACGAGGATCCCCCGTTCGGACGGCACCACGATCGGGACGTGTCCCGCCTCCGCGCAGTTCCGGTGCGTACGGCTCTCCAGCCTGGTGCGCGCCGGGCCGTCCGTCCCGCCGGGGGCCGCGCCCAGCGAGAGCACCGCGCAGCGGCCGGCCGCCGACAGGCCGCTGCGCTCGGCCAGGGCCGCGGCGGACCCGTGGCCGTCCAGCAACGCGCGGGCCGCCGCGAGCAGTTGCTCGTCCCGGCCGGTGGTGCGCGAGTCGTGGTGGAGCAGGTGCGGGGCGGCCGTCCGGGCGGCGGCGCGCAGGGCGTCCTCCGCGGTCGACGGCAGCGGGGCCTGCCCGGTGGCGGCCACCCAGATGGTGCCCAGCGGCTTGTCGCCGGCCCGGACGCCCACCACCAGCCGCTCGGGGACGTCGCCGTGGGCGCGGCGGCGCAGCACGTCACGGGAGGTCCAGATGGCGGTGAAGAACCCGGCCTCCTTCATCGCCTTCTGCCGGGACGCCGGCACCTCGCCGGTGGTGACGGTCTCCAGCCGGATCGGGTCCAGCTCCGGGCTGCTGGAGTAGTGGGCGAGCACCCGGGAGTCCATGTCCTCGATCGTCACCGCGCCGCCGACCTGCAACGCGATCACCCGGGCCAGCCGGTCGAGGTCGCCCAGCGGCACGTTGGCGTGGCCGGGTCCGCCCGCCGCGGCGAGGCCCGCCTGCAGGGTGCCGATCACCCGGCCCCAGTCGGCCCAGCTGGTCCGGAACAGCAGGGCCGTGCCCGCCTCGATCGCCGCCGCGGACAGCGCCGCCCTGCGCGCGCCGTCCGGCTCCTCGCGGAGCACCACCGCCGCCACGCCGTCCCGGCCGGCCGCGCGGACCAGCGCGACGGCGGCCGTCGCCCCCGGGTCGACGCCGACCGCCACCAGCAGCGTGCCGGGCCGCGCCTGCGGATCCAGCGGGTCGAACACCGCCAGCCGCTCCACCGCCACCCCCGGCCGCGGCACCGCCCCCACCTCGACCAGCGGCCCCACCAGGGTCAGCACCCCGTCCAGGGTCTGCTCCGGCGCCGCCCGTTCCCACCCGTTCTCGACCGACTCGACCAACGGAAGTCCACCCCCGGATCCCTGACGGCTCGTCACCCGGCCGCTTCGGTCGAGCCTAGTGCCGCGGCGGCCGCGGCGCGGGAAAACCGGAGGTGGCGAGGGCCGCGGGCGAGACGGTGACCGTCAAGGGGTGGGTGAACACGCTGCGGCTGCAGAGCAAGGTGCAGTTCGTGGTGGTGCGGGACCACGCCGGGATGGTGCAGGTGACGCACCGGCGCGGGGGCGGCGCTGCAGGGGCTGACGGTGGAGTCGGCGGTCGAGGTCACCGGCGCGGTGGTGGCCAACCCGGTGGTGAAGCTCGGTGCGGTGGAGATCATCCCGGAGCGGGTGGCGGTGGCGTCGCGGGCCGAGCCGAGACTGCCGATCGCCCCGGAGACCGGCCCCGAGCAATGGACACCCGGGCGGACGGCCCGCTCGCCGGGTACCTGGACTGCTTCCGGTACGGGATGCCGCCGCACGGCGGGTTCGGGCTCGGGCTGGGGCGGCTGCTGATGCTGGCGCTCGGGCTGCCCTCGCTGCGGGAGGCGGTGTTCCTGTTCCGCGGCCCGAACCGCCTGGAGCCGTGAGCGGGCTCGGGGACTGACGGCGCGTCAGCCTCAGGTCGGCCGGCGGTGCGTCAGTGCGGGGTGCGGGCGGCGCCGGGCGGCCAGACCAGGCGGACCGGCACGCCCGCGGCCCGGGCGGCGGCGACCATGTCCGCCGTCCCGCCCGGGCCGTTGCCCGGCCGGCCGTCCCAGACGGCGACCAACTCGTCGGCGAGGCGCAGCAGTTCGTCATTGGCGGCGACGTACGCGGCGGAGTCCAGCTGTTCGGCGGGGAGTACCACGACCTGGTGGGCGGCGGTCCGCAGGCGGGCGAACTCGGCGCGTTCGGCGGCGTCGGCCTGCGGGTCGGGGTAGTCGGTGCCCGGCAGGACGGCGACCAGCCGCCCGCCGAGGTCGAGGACGGCGTCGGCGAAGACCGAGTCGGCGCCGGGGGCGAGGCAGGACACGCCGGTCAACTCGGCGGCCGGGTAAGGGGCGAGCAACGCGGCGAGGGCGCAGCGGACCGCGCAGGCGGTGGTCGAGGTGAGGTCGAGGTGTCCGGTCACGGCGATCACGGTCATGGCGTCACTCCCCCTGGCGGCCGCGGTTACTCCTCGGATCCTGCCATCCCGACCCGGCCCGGTACCGGAGTTGACAGGGATTCGCCGAAATCGGCCGGGTCCTGCCGCAGGCCGGACGGGTGGACCGCCGTCGCGGCGTCCCTGGACAGTGCCCCGCCGCCCGGCCGACAATCACGTCATGAGCGCTCAGGAGTTCAGCACCCGGCTCGCCCGTCCCTCGCAGGCCGAGCGGGACAGCGCGCTGGAGCTGCTCCGGGACGGCGTCGGCAGCGGCGCGCTCTCCCACGAGACCTTCCTGCACCGGATGGAACTGGTGCTCACCGCCCGCAGCAGCGCCGAACTCGCCGACGTCGTCGCCGACCTGCGCACCCACGGCCCGCTCTCCCGGCTGCTGCTGCGCACCGTCGCCCGGGTGTCCGCGCTCAACGTCCGCCTGCGCCAGACCTGGGAGGCCGAGCAGCTCACCCGGCTGCGGCTGCCCGACCCGGCGGCGGGCCGGCTGCGGATCGGCCGGATGACCGGCAGCGACCTGCGCCTCGGCGACGGCACGGTCTCCCGCTGCCACGCCGAGCTGCGCTTCGAGGCCGGCGAGTGGGTGCTGTACGACCTGGGCTCCAGCAACGGCACCTACGTGAACGAGCACCGGCTGGCGGGCGGCATCGTGGTCCGCCCCGGCGACCGGCTGCGGTTCGGCCGGCTCGGCTTCCAGCTCACCGCGGACTGACCTCCGGCGCGGCACGGGTCCGGGCGTGATCGAAATCAATTTTCCTTAGCGAGAGTAATGACATAAGCTAAGGACATGCCCGAGATGTCCGAGGACGACCTGGTGGCGGTCAGCCAGCTGCGGTCGTCCACGATGCGCCTGGCCCGACGGTTGCGACACCAGCGGGTCGAGGAGTCGCTGAGCCCCACCGAGATGGGGGTGCTCGGCACGCTTGCCCGCTGCGGCAAGGCGACACCCGGCGAGCTGGCCCGCAAGGAGCACGTCCAGCCGCCGTCGATGACCAGGATCATCGCGATGCTGGAGGAGAAGGGCCTGGTGCGGCGCGAGCCGCACCCGGAGGACCGCCGGCAGGTGGTGGTCAGCAGTACCGAGCAGGCCGAGGAGATCCTCAACGAGTCCCGCCGACGGCGCAACGCCTGGCTGGCGGAGCTCGCCGAGGGCCTCGACGAGGAGGAGTGGCAGCGGCTGAAGCAGGCCGCGCCGGTGCTCTACAAGCTGGCCCACCTGTAGTCCACGCCGTCCCCGATCCGCACGTCCACGCATCCGCAGGTCCACGCATCCGAGCCTCCCGGGCGAACGAAGGAGAACCGCATCACCGCAGGAACCCACCAGCGCACAGACCACGCCGCGGCCGGCACATCCGGCCGCGGCGTGTCGAGGGGAGAACACACCGTGACACCGCCGGCCACCCGAGCCGCCGCCATCCGTACCGCGACGATCCGCACCGACCTCCGCACCGACCCCCGACGCCTCTCCACCCGGCCCGCCGGGTACCGCGTCGACGAGCCGCTCACCGACGAGCCGGCCGCCACCGACACCGCGCCGACCGGCGCACCCGCCGCCCGGACCGAGGCACCCACCCCCGTGGAGCTGCCCGGCAGCGGCGACGACGACCCCGAGGAACGCACCGCGGCGGAGATCCCCGCCGCTCCGCCGGGCCGGTTCACCCGCCCGGGAGGGATGTTCTCGTCCCTGCGCATCCGCAACTACCGGTACTACTTCGCCGGCCAGGTCGTCTCCAACACCGGCACCTGGATGCAGCGCATCGCCCAGGACTGGCTGGTGCTCAGCCTCACCGGCAGCCCGTTCGCGGTCGGCATCACCACCGCCATGCAGTTCCTGCCGATGCTGCTGTTCGGCCTGTGGGGCGGCGTCCTCGCCGACCGGCTGCCCAAGCGGCGCCTGCTGATCGCCACCCAGGGCGCGATGGGCCTGCTCGCCGCGGGCCTCGCCGTCCTGACCGTCACCGGCCTCGTCACGCCCGTCGCGGTCTACCTGTTCGCGCTGTTGCTCGGCCTGGTCACGGTGGTCGACAACCCGACCCGGCAGGCCTTCGTCAGCGAGATGGTGCCCGCCAAGGACCTCGCCAACGCGGTCAGCCTGAACGCCGCGAACTTCCAGACCGCCCGCCTGGTCGGACCCGCCGTCGCCGGCGCGCTGATCGCCGCGGTCGGCAGCGGCTGGGCGTTCGCCGTCAACGCACTCTCCTTCGCCGCGGTCATCGGCGGCCTGCTCGCCATGCGCACCAGCGAACTGCGCCCCGTCGAGCGGATCGCCCGCGAACGCGGACAACTCCGGGAGGGCCTGCGCTACGTGCGGGAACGCCCCGAACTGCTCTGGCCGATGGTGCTGGCCGGCTTCATCGGCACCTTCGGCTTCAACTTCCCGACCCTGCTCTCCGGCTTCGCCCGCGACACCTTCCACGTCGGGGCCGGCGAGTACGGCCTGCTCAACACCGCGATGGCGGTCGGCTCGCTGACCGGCGCGCTGCTCGCCGCCCGCCGCGGCGCGCCCCGGCTGCGGCGCCTGGTGGCCGCCGCGTTCGCCTTCGGCGCGCTGGAGGTGCTGGCCGCGTTCGCCCCCGGCTACTGGAGCTTCGCGCTGCTGCTGACCCTGATCGGCGTGTTCGGACTGACCTTCAACACCTCGGTCAACTCGGCGCTGCAGCTCGGCACCGACCCGGAGATGCGCGGCCGGGTGATGGGCCTGCTGGTCCTGGTCTTCACCGGCGGCACCCCGATCGGCGCCCCGCTGGTCGGCTGGGTCACCGCCCAGTACGGCCCGCGGCTCGGCCTGCTCGCCTGCGGACTGGTCTCGGCCGCCGCGGCCGCGGTGGTGGCACTGGTGCTGGGACGGCTCGGCGGGCTGCGGGTGCGCTTCGACCTGCACCCGGTGCGGCGCCGCGGACGGGTGTTCACGGTGGTGTCCAAGGACGAGCTGGCGCCCGCCTGCTGATGATCCGTCGGGACCGGACGCGCTGCGGCAGGATGGCGGGATGAGGCTCTTCGTCGCGGTCAACCCGCCGGTCCCGGCCCTGCAGGAACTCGCCGACGCCGCCGCCCCGCTGCGGTCCATGCCGGGCGCGGACCGGCTGCACTGGAGCGAGCCGGCCGGCTGGCACCTCACCCTGGCCTTCCTGGGTGAGGTGCCGGCGTCCGACGTCCCGCGACTGGAGACCGGGTTGGCGCGGGTGGCCGGGGAGTGCGGCGCCCACCGCCTGCGGCTCGCGGGCGGCGGGACCTTCGGCGACCGGGTGCTCTGGTCGGGCGTCGACGGCGAGGTGTGGGCCCTGCGACGGCTGGCGGAGCAGGTGCGGGAAGCCCTCGACGTCACGGACGACACCCACGGCTTCCACCCGCACCTCACCCTCGCCCGGGCCGGCTCCACCCGCGGGCGCCGCCGGGCCGAACAGCGCGCGGCCGTGGGCGAGCTGCACGCGATGGCCGCGGTGATGGACGGCTTCCGCGGCACCGAGTGGCAGGCCGGCCGGCTCGAACTGATGCGCAGCGAACTCGGCTACGGCCCCGCCCGCTACACCACGGTGGGGGAGTGGCCGCTGGCGGACTGGGGAGCGCGACCCTAGCGGGGCGAGCTCTGGTGGCCCAGCTCGGGGGCCTCGCGGAGTTCCACCCGGGACGGGGTGGCGTCGCCGAGTTCCAGCAGGGTGAGGGTGTTGGTGCCCTCGCGGAGGAGGGGCTGGGGGCAGTAGAGGGTGGTCTGCGGGCCGCGGAGGTCGTAGCGGCCGAGCAGGAAGCCGTTGATCCACAGGTAGCCGTGGGCGCCCTCGGGGACGGCGAGGAAGGTGTCGCCGGTGGTCTCGAGGTCGAAGGTGCCGCGGGCGAGGAGCTCGGGGCCGGGCTCGCCGGGGGCGTACGCGGCGGCGGGGAGCGGGTCGAGGGCGAGGGGTTCGGCCTGCCAGCCGTGCAGGTACTGGCGTTCGTGGCGGACGCCGGTGAGGCCCTTGGTCTCGCCGACCTGCGGGCCGTAGTTGACCCGGCCGAGCGACTCCACCAGGAGCTGGAGCTGCGCCCCGCCGGAGACCGCGACCGGCTCGGCGGGCACGCCGCGCTCCAGTTCGGCGACCCGCTTGCCGTCCACCCGCAGGCCGGCCCGGTCGCGCAACCCCTCGACGGTGAGCGGCAGTTCGGCGCTGAGCGCGGGCACCGTCACGGTGTAGCGGACCAGTCCGTGCTCCAGCCCCAGCTCCTCGAAGAGCGGCGGCACCGGCGAGGCCACCGCCGGCCCGAACGGCAGCGCGGCGAACTCGTCCAGCGGAACCGAACGGGCCGTCACCACCGGTGCGGCGGGCGGGAGTTGAGCGACCCGGTCGTCCAGGTACCGGACCAGCCCGGGGTGCTCCTCGGCGAAGGCGGCGATCACCTCCCGGAAGGCGTCGAACTTGGCGGTGGGCAGGCCGCGTTCGTCCAGGGCCGCGTCGTAGTCGTAGGAGGTGGTGACCGGCTGGAAGGGCGAGTGCGTCCAGTCGGTGGAGTTGAACGGCGGGTCGGCGTGGTTGGCACCGGCGGTGGTGCCGAAGTTGGTGCCGCCGTGGGCCATGTAGAGGTTGACCGAGCCGCCCGCGGCCAGGATGCGGCGCAGCGCGTCAGCGGCGTCGGCGGCGTCGCGCGTGTGGTGGGGCTTGGCCCAGTGGTCGAACCAGCCGTTCCAGAACTCCATGCAGAACGGCGGGTCCTCGGGGCGGTGGCGGCGCAGCAGTTCGAACGCGGCCTCCGGCTCGGAGCCGAAGTTCACGGTGGCCAGCACCCCGGGGACGGCGCCCGCGGCGAGCATGTGGTCCTCGGGGCCGTCGGAGGTGAACAGCGGCACGGTGACGCCGCGTCCGCGCAGGCCGCGGGCGAGGTGGGCGAGGTAGTCGGCGTCCGAGCCGAAGGAGCCGTACTCGTTCTCCACCTGGACCATCAGGACGGTGCCGCCCTCGAGGCCCCACTGGCGCTCGACCACCTGCGGCAGCAGCACGTCGAAGAAGCGGTCGACCGCGGCCAGGTAGGCGGGGTCCGAGGTGCGGGCGCGGCGGCCGACCTCGGCGGTGAGCCAGCCGGGCAGGCCGCCGTTGTCCCACTCGGCGCAGATGTACGGGCCGGGGCGGACGATCGTCCACAGGCCCTGGCGGCGCGCCTCGTCGAGGAAGTCGCCGAGCTCGTCGAGCCGCTCGAACCGGCCGGGGGCGGGCTCGTGCAGGTTCCACGGCACGTACGTCTCCACCGTGTTCAGCCCCATCGCGCGCAGGGCGGCGAGCCGGGCGGGCCACTGCTCCGGGCGGGTGCGGAAGTAGTGCATCGCGCCGGACAGGATGCGCAACGGGCGGCCGTCGAGGCGGAAGCCGGTCGAGTCGTAGGTGAGCATGCCCCTAGCGTGCAAGAAGGCCCAGGCCAGAGCCATGGACAAAGTCCGGCGGCGTGTTGGATTGTCGTGACGGACGAGCAGGACGGGAGGACGATGGAGCGCTGGTGGCAGTACCTCACGCCCGGTCCGGCGCAGCTGCGGACCGGCCTGGCCTGCCTGGGCGTCGGCATGCAGCGCGGCCGGCTGCCCACGGTCGGCCCACGGGTGCTGGACCACTGGGTGGCGGTGGTGGTGAGCAGCGGCCGCGGCTGGTACGCGCTGCCCGGCGGGCAGCGCCTGCCGGTCGTCGCGCCGGCGGTCCTGTGGCTGCGCCCGGGCGTGCCGCACCACTACGCGCCGGACGCCGACGGCTGGTCGGAGTCCTTCGTCGACTTCACCGGCGGCGCCACCGCCGGGTACCAGGAGCTGGGCCTGCTGCCGGACGTCGAGGTGGTGCCGCTGGACGCCGCCGAGTCCGCGCAGCGGGTGTTCGCCCGGATCGCCGGGGCGATCCGCCGCGGCGGTCCGCTGACGGGCGTGGAGGCCGCCGCCGGGGTGCACGAGCTGCTGGTCGAGCTGCACCGGCACCGCGCCGACCTGGACCCGGCGGGCGAGCCGGTGCTGGAGGTGCTGCGCCGGGACGCCTGCCTGCCGATGTCGGTGGGCGAGCACGCCCGGCGGGCCGGCATGACCGTCGCCGAGCTGCGCCGCGCGGTGCGCACGGTGGGCGCGACCAGCCCGAAGGAGTACCTGCTGACCGTCCGGCTGAACGAGGCCAAGCAGCTGCTCGCCGCCAGCGAACTGCCGGTCGCGGTGGTCGCCCGCCGGGTCGGCTACCAGGACCCCGCGTACTTCACCCGGATCTTCACCCGCCGGGTCGGCGTCGCCCCGACCGTCTTCCGGGCCCGCGAGTACCGCGGCGACGGCCGGCTGCGCGCGGTGGACCCGGCCGAGCTCGCCGAGGAGCTGACCTCGCTGTACGGCCCCGAGCGGGGCAGTGCCGAGGCCCGCCGTGCGACCGACTAACCTCGAAGCGTGGACCCGAAGACCCGACTGCGTCGTCGAGCACCAGCTCGCCGAGGAGCAGCGCTGACCCCGGGCCGCGGCCCGGTAGGAGGAGCGAACACCTTTGCCCCCGCCCCT
>NZ_JBFAQR010000036.1:0-34508 GCF_040678815.1 Kitasatospora sp. NPDC049285
CTGCAGGGGGGACCCTGTGGGAGAGTAGGACGCCGCCGAACAATCTTTCAGAAGAAGCCCCCTGACGGGATGTCAGGGGGCTTCTTCGCGTTCTCGGACAGATTCCGGGACGGAAGGGGACGGACGTGCGCCCGGGGGTGGTGCTAGGTCCACCTCAAAGACGGGTGTCACGGCCAATGTGCTCGGGCGGGGCCAAGGGGAAAACTGGTAGGCGTCCAGAGCAGTGCAGATGTGCGTGATGCCGTTCGAACTCGGGGAGTGAGCCTTGGCGACGACGACGTGGGGTGGCGGGGCTGTCAGGGCTGCGCTCGGTGAGTGGGTCCGGCCGGCGGTCGCGGCGTTCGGGCGGGCTGTGCTGTTGGGGCTGGCGGCCGGGGTCGCGGTGATGGTGCCGTTCATGGCGTCGGTGACGGCGGGCGTGGTGGTCGCCGGGGTGGTGGACTTCGGCTTCATGCCGTACCTGGCGTTCGCGGGGGCGCTGCTGGCGGGGGTTCCGACGGCGTTCTGGTTCGCGCGGCGTGGTGCTGGGTGGTCGCGGGCGCGGTTGGAGCGGTGGTTCGGGGTTCGGCTGGTGGCGGAGTATTCGCCGCGCGCGGTGTTGGAGCAGGACGCGCGGGGGTTCTGGTGGACGGGGTACTCGTACCACCGGGGGTACTCGGTGGCGCGGTCGGTGCAGTTCGCGCAGTGGGCGGTGCGGGATCGGCAGACGCGGCGTGAGGTGCTGTGGCTGCTGGTGAATCCGGCGGCGGTGCTGGCGCTGGTCGGGCTGCCGATGCTGCTGGTGTGGGGCGGGGTGGGGTACCTGCTGACCTCGGCGGTGGATTCGCGGGACTTCTTCGGCCTCCAGAGCCAACTGGTGAACGTGCTGTGCTCGGCGGTGATCGGACTGGGCGTCGCGGGCGTCGGGCTGCTGGCGATGACGTGGGCCGTGCGGATCCACGCGGAGTTGGCGTGCCGAGTGCTGGGGCAGGGTCCGCGGGAGAGCCGGGCGCAACTGAGCCGGCGCGTGGAGCAGCTGACGGAGACTCGGGCGGACGCGGTGGATGCGCAGGCGGCCGAGCTGCGACGGATCGAGCGGGATCTGCACGACGGCGCGCAGGCGCGGCTGGTGGCGATCGGGCTGACGTTGGGGACGATCGAGCACCTGCTGGAGAGCGACCAGGGGGCGGCGCGGGAGTTGCTGGCGGAGGCGCGGCAGGCGTCGGCGAAGGCGTTGCAGGAGTTGCGGGATCTGGTGCGGGGGATTCACCCGCCGGTGCTGGCGGAGCGCGGGTTGGCTGACGCGGTACGGGAGTTGGCGCTGAGCGGGGTGGTGCCGACGGAGGTGACGGTGAGTCTGCCGGGTCGGCCGGAGCCGTCGATGGAGACGGCGGTGTACTTCGGTGTGAGCGAGTTGCTGGCGAACGTGGCGAAGCACGCGGGGGCCGGGCAGGTCTGGGTGGACGTGCTGCATCGGGCGGGCCGGCTGCGGGTGATGGTGACGGACGACGGGCACGGTGGTGCGCGGATGGACGGTGGTGGCGGGCTGCGGGGCATCGAGAAGCGGTTGGGTACCTTCGACGGTGTGCTCTCGCTCGACAGTCCGGCGGGCGGGCCGACCACGATCACGATGGAGCTGCCGTGCGTGTTGTCCTCGCCGAGGATCTCTACCTCCTCCGCCAAGGCCTGACCCGGCTGTTGGAGGCGCACGGCTTCACGATCGCGGCGGCGGTGGAGACCGGTCCGGACCTGCTGGCGGCGTTGCTTGCGGAGCGTCCGGACGTCGCGGTGGTGGACGTCCGGCTGCCGCCGACGCTGACGGACGAGGGCCTGCAGGCGGCGCTGGCGGCGCGGCGGGAGATTCCGGGGCTGCCGGTGTTGGTGCTGTCGCAGCACGTGCAGCAGTTGTACGCGCGGGAGTTGCTGGCGGATGGCTCGGGCGGGGTGGGTTATCTGCTGAAGGACCGGGTGTTCAACGCGGACCAGTTCGTGGACGCGGTGCGGCGGGTGGCGGCGGGGGGTACGGCGATGGATCCGGACGTGATCGCGCGGTTGTTGCAGCACACCGCGGGGTCGGAGCCGTTGCGGCGGCTGTCGCCGCGGGAGCGGGAGGTGCTGGGGCTGATGGCGGAGGGTTGTTCGAACTCGGCGATCGCGGCCCGGCTGACGGTCAGCGACGGTGCGGTGGCCAAGCACATCGCCAACATCTTCGGGAAGTTGGAGCTGTCGCCGACCGAGGACGGCAACCGTCGGGTGCTGGCGGTGCTGGCCTACCTGAACGGGGTGACGGACCGTCCGATGGAGGCCTGAGGGAGGCCAGGGGGCGCTCGGGAGGAGTGCGCGCGCCGGTATGGACCAGTGGAGGTCTGGTGCCGGCAAGGGTTGGCGGAGGGGCAGAACGCGCGTGCGAGTAGTATCCGGTGGGCCGAGTCGGTCCACGGCGTACCGGTACCGCGTCCGGATGTGAGGCCGCGTCCCGGGCAGGGGCGTGTACTCGGCGGCCACAGGTCGTCAGCGGCGAATCGCCGAGTCCCAGGGGTTGATCAACGAATGGCACGTCCGTCCCTTACCCGCGCGCACCGGGCACTGCTGGGTGTGGTGGCCGTCGGCGCGTGCATCATCTCGGGCATCGGCTTCGCCGGGTCGTACAACTCGGTGCGGGACCTGGCGATGGAGAAGGGCTTCGGCGCCTTCTCCTACGCGTTCCCGATAGGCGTCGACGCGGGCATCGTGGTGCTGCTGTCGCTGGACCTGGTGCTGACCTGGCTGCGGATCCCGTTCCCACTGCTGCGGCAGACGGCGTGGCTGCTGACCGCGGCGACGATCGCGTTCAACGCGGCGGCGTCCTGGGGCGATGCGCTGGGCATGGCTATGCACGCGGTGATCCCGGTGCTGTTCGTCGTCGTGGTGGAGGCCTCCCGGCACGCGGTGGGTCGGATCGCGGCGATCACCGCGGACCGGCACATGGAGTCGGTGCGGTTGATGCGCTGGGTGCTGTCGCCGGTGCCGACCTTCCGGCTGTGGCGGCGGATGAAGCTGTGGGAGCTGCGCTCGTACGACGAGACGGTGCGGCTGGAGCAGAACCGGCTGGTGTACCGGGCGCAGCTGCGGTTCCGGTACGGGCGGGGCTGGCGCCGGTCGGCGCCGTTCCAGGCGCTGCTGCCGTTGAAGCTGGCGAAGTACGGTGTGCCGCTGGACCCGAGCATCCTGGACCGGATCGACGGTCCGATGTTCGTGGCGGCGGATGCGGCGGTGGCCGGTGCGGCGATCGCCCCGGCCGGGCCGGGCCAGGTGACGGCGGGTCAGTCGGTGGCCGGTCCGGCTGCCGCTCACCAGGTCGCCGCTCACCAGGCCGTTGGGCAGCAGGCCGCTGGTCACCCGGTCGCCGGTCAGGCGCCCGCGGGTCAGGCGCCCGCGGGTCAGGCGGTGGCCGGTCACCCGGCCGGGGCGGCGGAGGCGGGGGAGCCGCACGCGGTGCCGTCGGTGTCGGCGGCGGTGGCGGTGCCCACGCTGGCGAAGTTGGCGGCGGTGCGGCGGCGGGACCAGCAGGACCCGGAGGCGGCGCAGGCCGCCCCGCCGGTGGACGCCGCGGGGGACCTGAACGTGTGGACGGCGCGTCCGGTGCGTTCGCACGTGGCGGAGCCGGACCAGGTGCACACGGCGCGGGTGCCCGGGCAGGCGTCGCCGTGGTTCAAGCCGCCGCGCGGGCAGGCCGATGCGGACCAGGAGGCGGCGTACGCGGCTCCGCAGGCGGCGGGCTACCCGGATGAGCGGGGCTACCAGGAGCGGTACCCGCAACAGGGCCGTCCGGTCGAGCGGGTGGCGGCCGGGCCGGCGGCGAACGGCCGCGGGCCGGCTCGTCCGCAGCCGGGATACGGTGCGGGGCCGAACGGTCAGCCCGGCGGGGCGCCGAGGGGTCGTCAGCTGCCGGTGGAGCAGGCGCTGATGCCGGAGGACGGCGAGCCGATCCGGATCGGTGCCCGGCCGGTGCGGTTGGACTCGTTCGCGGACCCGGAGCCGCTGCCGTTCGAGGACGTGGAGGAGGCGCCGGCCCGGCTGCCGTTCGCGGGCGGGGCGGAGCCGCTGGACCCGGACGAGTGCTTCGACGCGCTGGTCAGCTACATGGAGGAGAACCAGCGGCAGCCTGACGAGCGCCGGTTCGCGGAGTACCTGTCGCAGCGCGGGGTGCCGGGTTCGCGCCCGGACGGCGGGGTGACGGTGAAGGACGTCGAGCGGATCTGGGCGGCGCTGGGGGAGCGGTACATGGAGTCCGGCCGGGCGGAGTGACCCGTCGCGCTTGGCGATAACCACAAATCGTGCGGTGGCCGTCCGTCAGTTCCTCTGGCGGGCGGCCATTGACGGTCCCGAGGGCCCGCCACTACCGTCGCATCAACAATTTGTTGAAGCGTCGGCCTGTGTGGAGGAGCCCGGATGTCGCAGCCTGGTCAGGTGGAGCCCGTCTCGTTCTCGGATACCGCCCGGGCCGCGGTGGAGGCGTTGCTGACGCCGGTCGACGCGGAGCTGGCCCGACGGTACCCCGGGGAGCCGGGTTCGCGGCAGCCGGTGCACACCGTGTACGTGCCGGCCGACGCGTTCGCGGCGGACACCGTCCGTGAATGGGGCCGGCAGGCGCTGGCCGCGTTCGACGAGCACGCCGGGACGCCGGAGCTGCTGGCCCAGGCCCTCGGGGTGGAGTCCGGTCCGCTGCTGACCGAGGTGCACGCCCGGGTGCGGGCCAAGCTGGAGCGCGAGCCGGTCGAGGACCTGCGGATCGACTTCGAGGACGGCTACGGCCCGCGCCCCGACGCCGAGGAGGACGCCGCGGCGGTGCGCGCGGCGCGGCTGGTGTCGGCGGCGGTCGCGGACGGCACGGCGCCGCCGTACGTCGGGATCCGGGTCAAGTGCATGGAGGCGGCGGTCCGGGCCCGCGGCATCCGCACCCTGGAGCTGTTCCTGTCCGCGCTGCTGGCCGAGGGCGGGCTGCCGGACGGGCTGGTGCTGACCCTGCCCAAGGTGACCTACGCCGAGCAGGTCACCGCGCTGGTGCGGCTGCTGGAGGACTTCGAACGGCGGGCCGGGCTGCCCGCGGGCCGGATCGGCTTCGAGATCCAGATCGAGACCACCCAGGCGATCCTCGGCCCGGACGGCCGGGCCACCGTCGCCCGGATGATCGAGGCCGCCGAGGGCCGGGCCACCGGACTGCACTACGGCACCTTCGACTACAGCGCGGCCTGCGGGGTCAGCGCCGCCTACCAGTCCATGGACCACCCGGCCGCCGACCACGCCAAGGCGGTCATGCAGGTCGCCGCGGCCGGCACCGGCGTACGCCTCTCGGACGGCTCCACCAACGTGATCCCGACCGGCCCGCGCAGCCAGGTGCACGCTGCCTGGAAGCTGCACCACGGCCTGGTCCGCCGCTCGCTGGCCCGCGCCTACTACCAGGGCTGGGACATGCACCCCGCCCACCTGCCCACCCGCTACGCCGCCGTGTACGCCTTCTACCGCGAGGGCCTGGAGGCGGCCTGCGCCCGGCTGGCCGCGTACGTGGCCAAGGCCGGCGGCGACGTGATGGACGAGCCCGCCACCGCCCGTGCGCTCAGCGGCTACGTGCTGCGCGGCCTGGACTGCGGCGCCGTCGACCTCGCGGAGGTCGCCGCGCTGACCGGCCTCGACCGGGCCCGGCTGGACGCCCTCGCCGGACGCTGAGCGGCCGGGCGGCACCGGCTAGGCTGGGCGGGTTGAGCCGGTGACCGCCGCGCGGGCGGGCCGGACCGAGACCCGAGCACCCCGGAGAGCACCAGCGCCATGGCGGAGCCGAGCCCGAAGCCGTACCTGACCGTCCGGGGTCCCGGCAGCCACGAGCTCGAGATCAAGAAGTCCCGGTTCATCTGCCACCTGGCGCGGGTCGCCGACGAGGACGAGGCGCAGGCCTTCATCGCGGCGATCCGCAAGCAGTACTGGGACGCCCGGCACAACTGCACCGCCTTCGTGGTCGGCGGGGAGCAGCCGCGCGAGCGCTCCAGTGACGACGGCGAGCCGGGCGGCACCGCGGGCGTGCCGATGCTGGAGGTGCTGCGCCGGCGCGGGGTGACCGACACCGTCGCGGTGGTCACCCGCTACTTCGGCGGGATCAAGCTCGGCGCGGGCGGCCTGGTGCGGGCGTACGGCGCCGCGGTGTCGGAGGCGCTGGACGAGGTCGGGCTGCTGGAGCGCCGGCCGGTGACGCTGCTCGCGGTGACGGTGGACCACACCCGGGCGGGCCGGCTGGAGAACGAGCTGCGAGCGGCCGGGTACGCGGTGGCCGACCTGGCGTACGGGGCGGACGGCGTGCGGATCGAAGTGGGCGTCCCGGAGCCGGAGGTGGCGGGGTTCCACACCTGGCTGGCGGAGGCGACCGGCGGTTCGGCGAGCGCCGCGCCGGCCGGGCGCACGTACGTCGAGGTCGAGGTCTGACGCCGCGTCAAGGGGATAGCAGGGGAGGTCGTTCGGCAGCCGCGTTGCCGCCGGATGACACCCGAACGAAGGAAGCAGGCCCGGAGTAGGAACTTCCACTCCGGGCTGCTTCGTCTCCACTGGTACAGGCACGACGATTCGGCACGACGCCGGAAGGAGGGCTCCCAGACCCCAGCACGCTCCACGGGAGGTTCCGCGTATGCCCACCGACCATGCCCAGCCGCCCTATCGGCTGACGGCCGCGACACCACGCCCGCACCACGACACGCTCGCCCTGACCGACCAACTGCTGGCCGCCTGGCTGAAGGCGGAAGGCCACGAGGAGCCACCGCCCGGCCCGCCGGACGCGCCGGCCGAGCGACTGCGGCTCGGCGACCGGGTGCTGCTGGACCGCGACGGCGGCCCGCTGCCCGGCCACGGACCCGAGTCCCGCTACAGCCGCCGCAGACTGCGCACACCCGCCGCCCTCGGCACCCACCAGCTGACCCTGACCCTGGCCGCGGACACCGCCGACGGCCCCACCCGGCTGCGCCTGGAGGCCGAGCACCTGCCGTCCGGGACGGCCGCCGGACGCGCCCAGGGCCGGGTGCCCGTCCCCGAGCTGGCCCGCACCCTGCTGCCACTGCTGGACGCCGTCGAGGGCCCGGTCCCGCTGGCCCTGGCGCCACGGGTGCTCGGACCGGCCGACCTGGACGGCCTGATCGACGAACTCTGCGACCCCGAACGGCAGCTGCCCACCGTGGTGGCCAGCGTGCCGCCCGCGGTGCCGGTCGACCGCTGGCTGGCCACGGTGCTCCAGCCACTGCTGCGCCAACTCCCCGGCCTGGCCTCGCTGTACGTGCTCGGACACGCCGCGCTGCCGCGGTTCAACCTGGCACTGGAGTTCCACAAGGTCTACGGCGGTGCGGTGCGGACCTTCCTGCCGGAGGTCGACCCGGCGTCCCGCCCCGACGCGGCCCGCCACCCGGTGCTGCCGCGCCAACGGATCGACGACGATCCGCGGCGGGCCGCCGCGCTGCTGGCCCGTGAACCGCGCCGACTGGCCGCCGAACTGCCGCTGCCCGCCCCGCTGGACGCCGTCCCCGCCCTGCACCTCCCGCCGGAGGCCCGGCAGCCCGAACCCCGGGCTGCCGCGGTCCGCGCGCCGCAGGTGGTCGTCGACCGGTGCCGGCTGCGGGCGGAACCGCCCCGGCCGGTGCGCCGGGCGCGGTGCGGCACGGACCCGCTGAGCTTCGGCGAACTGGTCGACCGGTTCACCGAGTTCCCGCTGCTGGAGTTCACCGGCGACGCCAAGGAGGCACTGGCGCTGGACGGCCAGAGCGAGGGCCCCGGCTGGGCCCGGCTGACCTGGGAGGGGCTGACGGCGCTGCAGGAGTACGCGGCGGCGGCGGTCCGCGGCGAGGCCGGCGGCGACTTCAAGCAGTGGTGCGAACGCACCCCGCCGGGCTGCCACCGCTTCCCGCCGCGCAAGGCGGTCCGCGGCGAGTCCCGCACCGTCGCCAGCCACGGCAAGTGGAAGCGCCAGCGGATGCTCCCCGTCCCCGCCAGCGTGGACTCCTCCTGCCGCGCCTTCATGGGCGCCCACCTGCGGATCGGCGGCGGCGGCACCGCACCCCGGGTGCACTACCTGGACGACTGCTCGGGCAGCGGCCGGATCTACGTCGGCTACATCGGGCTGCACCTGAGCAACACCAGGACCAACTAGCCGGAGCCGGTGCGGGCCGACGGACCGTCGGCCCGCACCGGCGGCTGATTCGGCGTCAAGCTCCGGCCAAACCAGGCGGTTGGCTGACCCGGGAGGCCGGACGGGGGACAATGCTGTCATCGGGTCGGGTGAGCCGACCGCGTGGGACGGGCCGAGCAGGGGGAACGACCGCCGATGCAGCATCCAGCCGATGGCCGCTCCGAGGGCGGCGCCGCGCTGCTCCAGCCCGGATTCCTCGCCTCGGTCTTCCGCGACCTCGGCGTGGAGGACGGCGAGTCCGCCGAGCAGCCGCCCCCGCCGACCGGCGCCGCCGACTCCCCGCCGCCGGTGGTGCCGTCGCAGCCCGGTCCGGCCGAGGACGACCAGGACCCGGTGGCCGCGCAGGCCCGCGCCGCCGCGCTCACCCACCACCGCACGCTCGCCGTCCGCGCCGACCACGAACGCCTCGCCGACCTGCTGCGCCGCGCCGCGCTGCCGGTCTCCGCGATGGACTTCGAGAGCCAGCTGCGCAGTTACGAGCCGAAGCCGTTCCCGGACGCGGTCGCCGCCGCCGAACCCGAGCCCGCCTGGGCGGACTTCGCCCCGCCGGAGCCCCCCGACGCGGACCCCGAGCAGCCGCCCTCCCGCCGCCTGCTGGACTCCGGCTACCAGCGCGAACTGGCCCAGGCCCGGCTGCGCCACCAGCGGGCGCTGCGCGAGTGGCGCACCCGGCAGGCCGAACTCGCCGACAGCGGGGTGATCGCCGCCCGGCGGGCCCACGAGGAGGCCGAGCAGGGCCGGGCCCGCGCGGTGCGGGAGTACAACGAGAGCCTGGAGGAGTGCCGCCGGGCCTACCGGCTGGCCGAGCCCGCCGCCGTCGAGTCGCTGCTGGAACGGGCGCTGGCCGCATCGGAAGGCGCCACCCGGGACTTGGCCGCCCCGTGCCGGGCGGTCTTCCGCCCGCTGACCCGGACCGCCGTCCTCGACCTGGACCTGCCGCCGCTGGACACCGTCCCCGCGCTGAGCGGCTACCGGCTCGCCGACGACGGCCAGGTCGCCCCGGTGCCGCGGCCCGCCGCCGACCTGCACTCCGACTACCTGCGGCTCGCCGCCCGCCTCGCCCTGCGTGCCCTGCAGGCCGCCGACGCGGTGGACACCGAGGAGGTGCTCGCCGGCGTGGTGCTCAACGGCTGGCTGCGCCGCCCCGGCCAGGCCCCGCAGTGCCTGCTCAGCGTCGACGCCGACCGCGACGCGCTGGCCCGGACCCGGCTCGAACCGGACGCCGGGTACCTGGGCGGCGACGGCGTCTACGCGGACGCCGAGCACGACGAGGCGGTGCTGCGCCTGCGGGCGCTGGCCGCCGTGGTCACCCCCGACCCGTTCGCGGGGGAGGCGGTGGTGCCGTGGGGCACTGCGCAGGCCGCGGTGCCCGCGCTCGGCGAGCTGTCGCCGAACGAGTTCGCCCAGCTGGTGCGCACCCTGCTCACCGCCGGCGGCCTGGAGGACTGGAGCGTGCGGCTGCGCGGCCCGGCCGGGCTGGTGGCCACCGCCGAGGGCGAGCCCGGCAGCGGGCTGCCCGGCCGCTGGGTGGTGTGGGCCTCGCGGGGCCCGGCGCCGGTCGCGGCCGAGGAGATCGCCACCCTCGCCGACGCCGTCCGCGAGGAGAGCGCCGACCGCGGACTGCGGATGACCTGCGGACTCTTCGCCGACGAGGCGATCGACCTGGCCGCCGAGGAGCGCTACCAGCGGATCCACCTGATCGACGGCCGCGGCATCCAGGAACTCGCCCACACCCACCTGTCGCTGTCGGTGTCGCCGTGAGCGCGGGACGTCTCCCGCGGTTCGCCGGGCAGTGGGCCCTTCGGGGTGACAGGCTGGCGGGGTGGGAAACGGATTCATGAGCCACCGTCCGGACCGGCCCGGGGCGGCCGGGGAAGCCGCCGGGCAACCCGCCGCGGAGCCGGCCGGGACGTCCGCCGACGAGCCCGCGGAGGAGTCGCCGGAGCAGGCCATGGAGGGGGCGATGGCCGTGATGTACGCCGAGTACGGGCTGCTGCGCGAGCTCGCCGAGGCCGAGGGGGTGCGGCTGGACGACTCGGTGGAGTCGCTGACCGCGCTCGACCAGCTGCTGCCGCGCTGGCGTGACGACCCGCAGGTCTCGCAGTGGCTGGGCACCGACGCCGGCTTCTACCTGGGCACGGTGATCCACCGTCAGCTCCCCGGCACCGTCTGGCGGCTCGCCGGGGACGGCCGTCCGCTGCTGGTGCTGCCGACCGGCTTCGAGCTGGACGTCACCGAACTCGGCCACAGCTGGGCCGAGCAGGGCTCCCCGCAGCTGTCCGCGGTCTACCTGGCGGCCGGCGACGGCTGAACCGCCGCGCTCACCCTGACGGTCCGTCCGGGGAGCGGCCCCGCGGCGCCGCCCGCAGGGTGGTGAGCAGGGTCCGGGCAGTCGTCCGGCCGCAGGAACCGAGCCGGGGGAGGCCGAACTGACCGCCGTGCTGGTCGCCGCGGGCGCCTTCCTGATGACCCTGATCGGCGGCTTCGTCGCCCACCGCACGGGGGACCGCCGTCACCTGGTGCTCGGCCTCGCCGCCGGACTGATGCTCGGCGTGGTCGCCTTCGACCTGCTGCCCGAGGCGATCCGGCTGGCCGGCGAGGAACTGCACGGCGTGCCGGACGCCCTGCTGATGTTCGCCGCCGGGTTCCTCGCCATCCACGTGGTGGAGCGGGCGGTCGCCATCCACCGCGGCCACGAGGGGGAGTACGCCGAGCACAGCCACGGCCACCAGCACCGCCACCGCGAGCAGGGCGTGGGCCTGGCCGCCGCCTCCGCGCTGGTGCTGCACAGCATGATGGACGGCTTCGCGATCGGCGCCGCGTTCCAGGCCGGCACCACGGTGGGCACGGTGGTGGCCATCGCGGTGGTCGCGCACGACTTCGCCGACGGGTTCAACACGTACACGCTGACCCGCCTCTACGGGAACAACCGCCGGCGGGCCGTCGCGCTGCTCTTCGCGGACGCCGTCGCGCCGGTCACCGGTGCCGCGATCACGCTGCTGTTCACCATCCCCGAGCGGTTGCTCGGCCTCTACCTGGGGTTCTTCGCCGGGTTCCTGATGTACCTGGCCACCTCGGACATCCTCCCGGAGGCGCACAGCCCGCACCCCTCGCGCACCACGCTGCTGTGCACGCTGCTCGGGGTCGCCTTCATGTGGCTGGTCGTGGGCCTGACGTAGCGTCAGGCACCGGTCGGCAGCGCGTCCCAGTGGGTGCGGAGGGCGGCCAGCGCCCGGGCGACGGCGGGGCGGCGGGAGGTCTGGGCGCGCCAGAGGGCGTAGACGCGGCGGGTGGGTTCGGGCACGACGGGGCGGGCGGCGACGCCGGGCGGCAGGGGGCCGCGGCCGAGGCGGGGGATCAGGCCCAGGCCGAGGCCGGCTTCGATCAGGGCGATCTGGGTCTGGAACTCGCCGACCTGGTAGACCACGTCCGGTTCCTCGCCGGCCTCCCGCATGGTGCGCAGCAGCCAGTCGTGGCAGATGTTGCCGGGCGGGACGCTGATCCAGCGCCGGCCGAGCAGGTCGGCGACCGGGACGCGGTCGAGCGCGGCGAGAGGGTGGTCGGCGGGCAGCAGCAGGTCGACCGGGTCGGTGCCGAGGTCGAGCCGGGCCAGGCCGTCCTGCACCGGCAGCGGGACGGTCGCCCAGTCCTGCACCACCGCCAGGTCGACCTCGCCGCGGGCCACCAGCTCGGCCGCCGGGTAGGGGTCGCTCTCCAACAGGCGGACGTCCAACTCGGGGCAGGAGGACTGCAGTTCGGCGAGGACGCCGGGGAGCAGGCCGCGGGCGGCGGTGGCGAAGGCGGCGACCAGCAGGCGGCCGGCGGCCTGGCCGCGCTGCTCCTCCAGGGTCACCTCGGCCTGCTCGACCAGGGCCAGGACGCGCTGCGCGGTGTCGGCGAGCCGGCGGGCGGCGTCGGTGAGCTGGATGCCGCGGCCCTGGCGTTCCAGCAGGACGGTGCGGGTCTCGCGTTCGAGTTTGGCGATCTGCTGGGAGACGGCGGAGGGGGTGAAGCCGAGCGCGGCGGCGGCGCCGCCGACCGAGCCGTGCACGGCCACCGCGTGCAGGGCGCGCAGCCGTCCGAGATCCATCATGCAGTGATGCTAAACCATCGGGTTCAGGAATCGTCGCTGGTGCTGAACATTCCCGGTGGGTGATGCTCGGTCCATGCCTGCCACCCACGCCATGACGCCCCGTCACATCGCCCTCGCGGTGCTGGTCGCCGCCGTCTGGGGCCTCAACTTCGTGCTGATCCACGTCGGCTTGGAGAACTTCCCGCCGCTGCTGTTCTGCGCGCTGCGCTTCGCGGTGGTGGCGCTGCCCGCGGTGTTCTTCGTCGGACCGCCGCGGGTGGCCTGGCGCTGGGTGCTGGCGGTCGGCGTGGTGCTGGGGGTGGTGAAGTTCGGGCTGCTGTTCCTCGGCATGCACGCCGGGATGCCGGCCGGGCTGTCCTCGCTGGTGCTTCAGGGGCAGGCCGGGTTCACCGCGCTGTTCGCCGCCGGGCTGCTCGGCGAGCGGCCGGGGCGGCTGCGGCTGGCCGGGCTGGCGCTGGCGTTCGGCGGGATCGCGCTGGCCGCCGTCGACCACGGCGTGGGCGGCCCGGCCGGGGCGTTCGCGCTGGTGATCGGCGCGGCGGTGGCCTGGGGGCTGTCCAACGTGCTGACCCGCAGGGCCGCGCCGCCGGACGCCCTGCGCTGGATGGTCTGGGTCTCGGCGGTGCCGCCGCTGCCGCTGCTGGGGCTGTCGCTGCTGGTCGAGGGCCCGCGCGCGGACCTGGACGCGCTGGCCGGGATCGGCTGGGCGGGGATCGGCGCGATCCTCTACGTCGGCCTGGTCTCCACGCTGTTCGGCTTCGTCGCCTGGAGCCACCTGCTGCGCCGCTACGACGCCTCCGCGGTGGCCCCGTACTCGCTGCTGGTGCCGGTGTTCGGGATGTCCTCGGCCGCGCTGCTGCTCGGCGAGCGGTTCAGTGCGGCGGCGGCCGGGGCGACGGTGCTGGTGATCGCCGGGATCGGGCTGGGCGCGGTGCCCGCTACGGCGTGGGGCCGGCTGCTTCGTGGGCGGCCTCGGCCTGCCGCAGTGCCCGCAGCAGCGCCTCCTGCTCGGTCGCGCTGACCGGGCCGAAGTACTCCTGGGCGACCTCGTGCCGGACCCGGCCGATCCGCTCGAGCGCGCCGTGCCCGGCCTCGGTGAGCACCAGCCGCACCGCGCGGCGGTCCACCGGGTCGGGGGTGCGGGCCACCAGCCCGGCCTCCTCCAGGGCGTCCACCACGGTGGTGGCCGAGCGCGGGGCGATCCGCAGCCGGTCGGCGAGCTCGCTCAGCCGCATGGTCTCGCGGCTCTCGCAGCCCGGGGCGTGCGCCAGGGTGCGCAGGGCGCGGGCCTGGGCCGGGGTGATGCCGTAGGGCTCCAGCCGCTGCATCGTCTGCCGGCGGATCCGCTTCATCGCCCGGGTGAGCGCGTCGGCGAGTTCCGCGGCGGTGTCGGCGGGCCCAGGGGAGGTCATGGGCTCAGGGTAGTGGCTGGTGGGGAGGCGGATCTGTCTCGCCTGGATAACTTGTTGAGCTTGGCTCAGCAATCGGGTAGCTTAGGGCAACCTAAGCCGCCCGTGTCCGAGGAGTCACCATGGCCCGCTCCACCGCCCGCGTCGTCACCGACCGCCCCGCCCGCTACGCCAAGCAGCTCGCCGCCCACATGGGCCGCAAGGTCCCCGCCGAGTGGTCCGAGGAGGACGGCCGCGGCAGCCTCGTCTTCGGTGCCGGACAGGCCGAACTCACCGCCGAGGAGGGCGCGCTGCTGCTCGCCGTCGAGGGCGCCGAGGAGGCCCTGCCCGGCCTGGAGGACGTGGTCGGCCGCCACCTGGTCCGCTTCGGTACCCGCGACGAACTGCTGGTCGAGTGGCAGCGCGAGAGCGGCGAGCCCGGCACCGTGCAGCGCGGGGCCGCCGACGGGGAGTGACGCCCCGTCAGCGGCCCGGCGCGCCGCTCAGCTCTGCCGCAGCGGCGGCATCGGCACCGGGACGCCGAGCGCGGTCGCGCCCGCGCCCACCCCGCCCTCGCAGCTGTTCGGCGGCGCGGTGGTGACGCCCCGGGTGGAGGGCTTCTCGGCCGCCCAGAACATGAAGCCGAGCAGGCCCGCGCTGGTGCCCGCACCGTTCGGGGCGGCGCTGCCCACCCAGCCCGAGGCGGCCTTCTGTACCGAGTTCGCATAGCTGGTGCACTCCGGCCGGACCTGGGAGCCCTCGGCGATGTACAGGCTGCCGGTGAACTTGGCGGGCGCCAGCGGCGGGATCGCCGGGTTGTAGTTCGGCTTGCCGTCCAGGTGCTCCTGCCAGTTCGACTCCGCGGTGGCGGTCGAGGGCTGCTTGCTCGGCACCATCGCGTTGGCGTAGTCCAGCACCGGGTTCGACGTGGTCAGCCAGTGCGCGGTGGCGTACTGGTCGAGGCCGATCAGCCAGCGGTCGCCGGCCGCGACGTCGATGGTGAGCCGCGCGGTCGGGTCCGCGCCGCTGCCGTCGTACGGGTGGGCGGCCCGGTAGGCGTCCACGAAGGACTGCAGGCCGGTCAGGTTCGGGCCGGCGCTGTTCTCGTAGTCGATCTCGATGCCCACGCCGAGCTGGGTGGCCAGCGCCGCGGCCTTCTGCCCGAGCAGGGCCGGGTTCTGGGCGAGCGCGGTGTCCCAGTCGCCGGTGTAGGTGATGCCGCCGATCGAGAGCATCACCCGGACGCCGTGCGCGGTGAAGTAGTTCACCACCTGCTGGTTCATTCCGATCGGCACCCCGGCGGCGTTCCCCGCGTCGGTGGTGCCGTTCAGCAGCCGCAGCGGGTTGACGAAGCTCAGCACCACCAGGTTGACCGACGGGCGGCCGTCGCCGCGGTCGACCAGCCAGTGGTTGGCGGCGTCGAAGTCGGTCATGTTCCGTGCCGTCGCCCAGGTGCAGGCGTCGTTGCTGCAGTGCCAGGCGCCGTACACCTGGAGCGGGGTGGCCGCCGCCGCGCTCGGCGCGGGCGCCGCCACCGCCGCCAGGGCCAGCAGCCCGGCCGCCGCCGACAACCTCGTTCTGGACATCACAGGGGAACGCACATCCGCCTCCCGGCGCCGCGTGCTGATGAAGTGGGCAACAGGGTGCGCGCGGCGGCCGGAGCCGTCAATGGTCTGGACCGATCCGGCGGGTGACGGACCGTCAGTCCACCGGCGGGCCGGGCATCAGGCGCGGCAGCAGCCGGTCCAGGGCGAGCAGCAGCAGGCCGGCCAGGCACCAGCTGGCCACCACGTCCAGCAGCCAGTGGTAGTCGCTCCACACCAGCCCGGTACCGACGCCGAAGCACAGCAGCGCGGTCGCCCACCCCAGCCGGCGGGCCGGCTCCGCGGGCAGCACCCGGGCCAGCAGCAGCGCCGCGGTGCCGTACGCGATCGACGAGGTCGCCGTGTGCCCGGACGGGTACCAGCCCCACTGGTCCGCGGCCAGCGGCACCCCGAACGGGCCCGGCCGGGCGAACCACGTCTTGGCCGGCACCACCAGCAAAGGGATCAGCACCGCCGCCACGCACGCCACCGGCACCGGCACCCACCAGCGCGGACGGCCGCCCTGCCGGGCCAGCCACGCCGCCGCGACCGCGGCGGCCAGCAGCGCCGGGACGGCCACCTGCCCGCCGCCCAGATCGGAGAGCGACTTGCCCAGGTGGTTCAGCAGCGTGCTGTGCAGCGCCCGGCGGACCTCCCGGACGTCGTCGCGCACCGCGGTGTCCACCCCGAGCAGCGGCCCGTCCACCGCGACCTGCCAGGAGATCACCGCCAGGACCAGCGCCAGCATCAGTGTCATGGGCAGGACAGCAAAAACCGGCCGCCCCGGAGCAGGGGGGAGAGCTCCGGGGCGGCCAAGGCGATCGCCGCGCCGTGCGGCCCGGGGGGTATGGGCGGGACGGTCGGTCGATCGGTCGGGTACGTCCGCCGCGGGGGCGGACGAAGTGTCGGGCAATGGGTGCGGTGCGCTGTCCATCTGCCATGACAGTACGTCAAAGACCGGCGCCGTCACGGCGCGACCGGCCATCGTGCACAGCATCTTCACCACCGGCCTGGCAACCTCCACCGCCGGGTCGCACACGCGTAACGGGGCCGGTGCGGGAGGGGCGGGAGGGGGCGGAGAGGGGACAGGGAAGGATCGGAGAGGGGACAGGGGAGGGCCGGAGACGGGTGGGCGGCGAGCCGGCGTGGCGGGGGCGAAGGGCCGAGGGCGACGCGGCGTGGAGTCGGCGGCGGGGACGGCGAAGGGCCGGACGGGCGAACCCGTCCGGCCCCGGTACCGCAGGTCGGAGCGCCGGATCAGACGGCGGCGGCGAAGGCGGACTCCAGGATGTCCAGGCCCTCGTTCAGCAGGTGCTCCGGCATCACCAGCGGCGGCAGGAAACGCAGCACGTTGCCGTAGGTGCCGGCGGTGAGCACCACCAGGCCCTCGGCGTGGCACGCCTTGGCGATCGCCGCGGTCACCTCCGGGTTCGGCTCCTTGCCGCCCGCCTTCACCAGCTCGACGGCGATCATCGCGCCGCGCCCGCGGACCTCGCCGATCACCTCGTACTTCTCCTGCAGCGACCGCAGCCGGCCCAGCATGACCTCGCCGATCCGCTGCGCCTTGGCGTTGAGGTCCAGCTCCTTCATGGTCTCGATCGAGCCCAGCGCGGCCGCGCAGGCCACCGGGTTGCCGCCGTAGGTGCCGCCCAGGCCACCCGCGTGCGCGGCGTCCATGATCTCGGCGCGACCGGTCACCGCGGCCAGCGGCAGACCGCCGGCGATGCCCTTGGCGGTGGTGATCAGGTCCGGGACGACGCCCTCGTCGTCACACGCGAACCACTGGCCGGTCCGGCAGAAGCCGGTCTGGATCTCGTCCGCCACGAAGACGATCCCGTGCGCCTTCGCGTACTCCACGATGGCCGGCAGGAAGCCCTTGGCCGGCTCGATGAAGCCGCCCTCGCCCTGGATCGGCTCGATGATGATCGCCGCGACGTTCTCCGCGCCGATCTGCTTGTTGATCATGTCGATCGCCTGCGCGGCGGCCTCGGCCGCACAGTTCTCCGCACCGGTCAGCCAGCGGTACGGGTACGCCACCGGCACGCGGTAGATCTCCGGCGCGAACGGCCCGAAGCCCTGCTTGTACGGCATGTTCTTCGCGGTCAGACCCATGGTCAGGTTGGTCCGGCCGTGGTACCCGTGGTCGAACACCACCACCGCGGTGCGCTTGGTGTACGCACGCGCGATCTTCACCGCGTTCTCCACCGCCTCGGCGCCCGAGTTGAACAGCGCGGTGCGCTTGTCGTGGTCACCCGGGGTCAGCTCGTTCAGCTGCTCCGCGACCGCCACGTACCCCTCGTACGGGGTCACCATGAAACACGTGTGCGTGAACGCGGCCAGCTGCGCCGACGCCTTCGCCACCACGGCCTCGGCACTGTTGCCCACGTTGGTCACGGCGATGCCCGAACCGAAGTCGATCAGGCTGTTGCCGTCCACGTCCTCCAGCACGCCGCCACCCGCACGCGACACGTACACCGGCAGCGTGGTGCCCACACCCGCGGCCACCGCGCCGAGCTTGCGCGACTGCAGCTCCTGCGACTTCGGGCCGGGGATCGCGGTGACCAGGCGGCGCTCCTGCGGGAGCGGCGTTGCAGCGCTCATCTGTCTTCTCCAAGTTCTCGTCGCGGTAACCGCAGGCTACGGCGGCCCCCTCCGGCCCGGCATGCGCCACTCGGTACTGCTGGGCCGTCCGAATTGTCCGACGCGGCCAGTGGCCGAAGATCGGCTCGCGCCCCGGCTCCCTCCACTACATTGGCCCCCGGGTGTGTCGGTGGGACGGCGATGCGGGTAAGGGCACCGCCGGCAACGTAGGAGGGGCCCGAAGTGGAACTGAACGACGCGCGAACCCAGCACACCCACCCGCACCTCCCCCCACCCCGCCCGTCCTTCCACCTCCCCACCTGGGTCACCGCCCCCCGCCCCGAAACCCCACCCGGCATCTACCGCCAACACCACGTCCCCCACGACCCCAAGACGGACGCGGACGCGGAGACGGGGGCGGGACCGCTACTGCTCCGCGCGGGGCTCAACCTGGTGGTGGCCTGGCTCGTGTTCATCTACGGCCGCAACCTCGCGCTCTCCGGCCTCGGCATGCTCGGACTCGGGTCTCTGCCGAGCGTGCCGACCATACTGGTGGCGCTCGCGGTGAACGTCCTGATCATCGCCGCGGTGATCAAGATCTTCGGCCGCATGGGCCGCTGGCGCGAGGTCGGCCGGCGTTTCCTGATGCCGTTGCTCACTCGCACCGTCACCGAAGAACCCCCCACCCCCGAGGCGGTGTCGGTGGTGGATGTGTGGGCGGAGTTGCGGCCGGCCGGGGATGTGGTGCGGCGGCTGGAGGGGGAGGCGGTGGGGGATGTGGACTACGTGCGGATCCACCAGGCCTGGCGGAGCGTCGGCGGGGACGTGGCGGCGTGGCAGGACTTCGCCGCGCAGGTGGCCTCGCGGGGGGCGGCGGCGTGCGCGCACCCCTCGGAGCAGCGGGACCTGCCCGGGGGGCGGGGGGTGCGGCACGACCTGATGGTGCGTCAGGTGCGGCTCGGGACGGCGCAGGACGTGGTGAAGAACCCGGTGACGCACCGGAACGCGGGGTTCGCGCTGGACCCGGCGACGCTCGGCACCTCGTTGCTGGCGGTCGGGCCGGCCGGGACCGGGAAGACGGCGGGGCTGGCCCGGCCGGTGGCGGAGGCGCTGTGCCTGCAGGCGCTGGCGGGCGCGGCGTGCGCGGTGGTGGTGGGCGCGGCCGACGCGGACCTCGGGCCGGACGCGTGGTACGACGTGGTGATCGCGCCGGGCGACCCGGCGGCGCCGTACGGGCTGGACCTGTACGGGGCGGCGCCGAACCCGGACGAGGCGGCGGCCCGGCTGGCGGACGCGCTGCTGCCGGACGAGCTGGCGCCGCGGGCGGAGAGTGCCCGGACCGCGTTGCAGCAGGTGGTGGGGCCGTACCGGGCGGCGTACGGGCGCTACCCGGGGGTGCGGGAGCTGCGCGGGCTGCTGGCGGGGGACGCCGAGGGCTGGGCGGAGTTGGCGGAGCTGCTGCGGAAGGCGGGGCGGTACCCGGAGTTCGAGCCGGACCTGCAGCAGCGTGAGCGGATGCACGGCCGGGCGGACGATCCGGGGGCGCTGCTGGCCGACCGGCTGGCGCTGCTGGACCGTCCGGCGCTGGCGCCGGGGTTCTCCGGCGGGCCGAACGCGAAGCCGGCGTTCGCGATGCGGGCGTTGGAGCATCCGTTGCGGGTGCGGGTGAAGCTGCCCGAGCGCAGCCACCCGGAGGCCGCGCGGATACTGTCGCGGCTGCTGCTCGGACAGTTCACCCAGGCCGCCGCGGACCGTTCGGAGCGCGAGCTGTTCGCCGGGCTGGTGCTGGACGACGCCACCGCGGCGGTGGACGCCCAGGCGGTCCGCGGCATCCAGCGGCTGCGCGGCGCCAACGCCGGGGTGGTGCTGGTGCTGCGCACCCTCGCGGACCTGCCGGAGGCGCTGCGCGCGCCGCTGTTCGGCGCGGTCGGCAACCGGATGGCGTTCCCGGGCATCGCGCCGTGGGACGGCCGGCTGTTCTCCGAGGCCTGGGGGACCCACCTGGTGCGGGAGACCGCGGTCACCCACACCCCCGACACCTCGGGCGGGACGCTGCGCCGGGCCGGCCGGCTGGTCCGCAAGGCGCTGTCCGGCACCACGGCGCAGACCGAGTCGGTGACCACCCGGGACGTCGAGCGGCACCGCTGGTCGCCGTCGGACCTGGCGCACGCGCTGCCGTCCGGGCACGCGGTGATCTCGCTGACCGCGGTGGACGGCGAGCAGGTGCCGCCGCTGCTGGTGGACCTGCGGCACTGAACTCACGGGTAGGGCATGCGCTGATCATGGTTCGGTCACGGAAGCTACGGACCGGCGGATTCCGGCGTCCCGGGTTGTCCGGAGCGTCCATAATGGGGGGAGAACCCTCACTCGCCCGGCCGCAACGGCGCAGCCAGGTCGAACCATCGAAGGTGCCATGCCCCCCACACTCGCCTCCGTCGCCCGCAACACCGCGCTCCACCTGACGGTGCTGGCCGGTGCGGATCACCTGGAGCGCCAGGTCCGCTGGGTGCACACCAGCGAACTGGACGACCCCACGCCCTTCCTGGAGGGCGGCGAGCTGCTGCTGACCACGGGCATCAAGCTCGGCAGGAGCGCCGCGCAGCTGCAGGCGTACGTGCACCGGCTGGCCGACGCCGGCGTGGTCGGCCTGGGCCTGGGCGTCGGCCTCTCGCACACCGAGGTGCCGCAGGCGCTGGTGGACGCCGCCGCGCAGCGCGGCCTGCCGCTGCTGCGGGTCCCGGAGGCGACGCCGTTCATCGCCATCTCCAAGGCGGTCTCCGCCGCGCTCGCCGCCGAGCAGTACGAGGCGGTCACCACCAGCTTCGAGGCGCAGGAGGAGCTGACCCGGGCCGCGCTGGGCAAGGACGGCACCACCGCGGTGGTGCGCCGGCTCGCCGCCCGGCTCGGCGGCTGGGCCGCGCTGTACGACGGCTCGGGCGCGCTGTCCGCGGTCGCCCCCGACTGGGCGGCCCGCCGGGCCGGCCGGCTGGCCGCGGAGGTCGACCGGCTGCGCCGCAGACCCGCCCCGTCCAGCGCCGCCCTGCAGGGCCGGGCCGGGACCATCGACACCGCCGACGAGGACTACGTGGTGGTCCAGTCGCTCGGCGCGGACCGCCGCCCGCGGGGCTTCCTCGCGGTCGGCACCGAGGACCGCATCACCCCGACCGAGCGGTACGTGCTGAACGCCGCGGTCGCGCTGCTCACCCTCACCCTGGAGCGCTCGCGCGAGCTGCGGCAGGCCGAGGAGCGGATGGGCGCCGCGCTGCTGCGGATGGTGCTGTCCGGTGAGGTCGCCACCGCGCGGCAGGTCGCGGCGGGCCTGTTCGGCGGGCTGCCCGAGGGCACCGTACGGGTGCTGGTCGCGGCCGCCGCGCCCGGCCCGGAGGCCGCCGAGGCGCTCGGCGAGCTCGGCGACCGGGCCGAGCAGGCCGGCGGCAAGGTCGGCGAGAAGCTGCTGGTGGCCCGCGAGGACGGGCCGCACGGCCCGCGGCTGATGGTGCTCGCGCTCGACAACGGCTCGGTCCACCGGGCCTGCCTCGGCGCCGTCGAGGAGCAGGAGGGCCTGGCGCTCGGCGTCTCCGCCCCCGCCGCACTGGAGGACGCCGGCACCGCCTACGCGCAGGCCGAGCGCGCCCTCGCCGTCGCCCAGCGGGGCGGCCGCCGCACCGTCGACCACGAGGAGGTCGGCGCCGGGTCGCTGCTGCCGCTGCTCGGCGAGGAGGCCGTCACCGCGTTCGCCGAGGGCCTGCTGCGCCCGCTGCGCGAGCACGACCGGACCGCCCGCGGCGACCTGGTCGCCTCGCTGCGCGCCTGGCTGTCCCGGCACGGCCAGTGGGACGCCGCCGCCGCGGACCTCGGCGTGCACCGCCACACGCTGCGCTACCGGATGCGGCGGGTGGAGGAACTGCTCGGCCGTTCGCTGGACGACACCGACGTCCGGATGGAGCTGTGGCTGGCCCTGCGGGCCGGCGAGGACTGAGGGCGCGCCGTTCCGTAGTAATCAGGGCCGCTCTTTCGTCCCCGGCGGCCAATCGGAAACCCGCCGCCTCCGCCCTACCGTGGCGGGGTGAGCGAGATGTCTTCCGAGGGAAGGGCCGGTGCGACCGTGACCACCACTCATGAGTTCTGGCTGGCCGGGCGGCGGGCGAGCGGCGAGACGGCGTTCGGGGTCCGTCACCCGCACGACGGCAGCCTGGTGGCGAGCGTGAGCGTGCCGACCGACGCGCAGGTGGAGGAGGCCGTGGCGGCCGCCGCCGCGGTGGCCCCGGCGCTGGCGGGGACCCCGGCGCACGTGCGGGCGACCGCGCTGGACCACGTGGCGAAGCGGCTGGCCGAGCGCACCGAGGAGATCGCCCGGCTGATCACCGCGGAGAACGGCAAGCCGATCAAGTGGGCGCGCGGCGAGGTCGGCCGCGCCGTGTCGGTGTTCCGCTGGGCGGCCGAGGAGGCGCGGCGCACCAACGGCGAGACGCTGCGGCTGGACACCGACCCGGGCGGCGTCGGCCGCTACGCGATCGTGCGGCGCTTCCCGCGCGGCGTGGTGCTGGGCATCGCCCCGTTCAACTTCCCGCTGAACCTGGTGGCCCACAAGGTGGCCCCGGCGATCGCGGTCGGCGCCCCGATCATCCTCAAGCCCGCCCCGGCCACCCCGCTCTCCGCCCTGGTGCTGGGCGAGATCCTGGCCGAGACGGAGCTGCCGGCCGGCTCGTGGAGCGTGCTGCCGGTGGAGAACGCGAAGATGCCGGCGCTGGTGCAGGACACCCGCCTGCCGGTGATCTCGTTCACCGGCTCGGACAAGGTCGGCTACCAGATCATGGACTCGGTGCCGCGCAAGCACGTCACCCTTGAGCTCGGCGGCAACGCCGCGGCCGTGGTGCTGGCGGACTGGAGCTCGGAGGCCGACCTGGAGTGGGCGGCGAGCCGGATCGCGCTGTTCGCCAACTACCAGGGCGGCCAGTCCTGCATCTCGGTGCAGCGGGTGATCGCCGACGCGAGCGTGTACGACGCGCTGGTGGAGAAGGTGGTCGCCAAGGTGCAGGCGCAGGTGACCGGCGACCCGAACGACGACGCCACCGACGTCGGCCCGCTGGTCGACGAGAACGCCGCCAAGCGCGTCGAGGCCTGGGTGGAGGACGCCGTCGCCAAGGGCGCCAAGGTGCTGACCGGCGGCACCCGGGACGGCGCCGCGTACGCGCCGACCGTGCTGGCCGAGCTGCCCGCGGACGCCATCCTGGCCACCGCCGAGGTGTTCGGCCCGGTGCTGTCGCTGCACCGCGTGGAGTCCACCGAGGAGGCCTTCGCCGCGGTCAACGACTCCGCCTTCGGCCTGCAGGCGGGCGTGTTCACGCACGACGTGCAGACCGCCTTCCGCGCCCACCGGGAGCTGGAGGTCGGCGGCGTGGTGATCGGCGACGCGCCGTCCTACCGCGCCGACCAGATGCCGTACGGCGGCGTGAAGGACTCCGGCGTCGGCCGCGAGGGCGTCAAGTACGCGATGGAGGACTTCACCTTCGAGAAGGTCCTGGTGCTGACCGGCCTCGACCTCTGAGACACGAACCCTGACGCCCCGTCACCGTGCCTGCGGCGGCGGGGCGTCGCCCTGCCTTGACACCCCTGGGGGCCCGGCGTAGTCCGGGAGACAGGCAAGGAAGGGAGGCCCCGTCATGTTGGGCGACCTCATCGGAGAGGAACAGGGCCAGATCACCGGTCAGCGGGTGCTGGGCGGCGAACACGGGCTGCCGCCGACCGTGGAGACCTCGTTCGCGGCGAGCGGCACCCTGCTGGGCGTCCAGGTCCAGGACATGGGCACCTACACCGCGCGACTACGCGCCGACGGCACCCTGGAGGGCGCCGGGAGCGGCGTGCTGATGGGCCCGGGCGGCGCGCACGCCAGCTGGAAGGGCCTGGCCGTCGGCACCTTCACCGAGAGCGGCGGCAACAGCTTCCGCGGCTCGATCGTCTACGAGAGCGACTCCCCGGAGTTCGAGGGCCTGCGCGGCGTCGCGGGCGTGTTCGAGTGGGAGACCGCGGCGGACGGGAAGGCGGCGGGCCGGCTCTGGGCCTGGAAGTGAGCACGCCGTAGCGCACGACACAATGGGGGCATGAACTCGCTCGCCCACCCGCAGCTGCGCTTCACCCCGACCGTCGCCGACCCGGACGGGCCCCGGGAGTTGGTCATCCTCGGCTCGACCGGCTCGATCGGCACCCAGGCCATCGACGTGGTGCTGCGCAACCCCGACCGGTTCAAGGTGGTCGCCCTCTCGGCGGCCGGCGGGCGGGTCGAGCTGCTCGCCGAGCAGGCCCTGACGCTGGGCGTGCACACCGTGGCGGTGGCCGACCCGGCGGCCGTGCGGCCGCTGCGCGACGCCCTGGCGGCCCGGGCGGCCGGCGCGGCGCTGCCGGAGGTCCTGGCCGGCCCGGACGCGGCGACCGAGCTGGCCGGCCTGCCCTGCCACTCGGTGCTGAACGGCATCACCGGTTCGATCGGCCTGGCGCCGACGCTGGCCGCGCTGCGCGCCGGCCGGGTCCTGGTGCTCGCCAACAAGGAGTCGCTGATCGTCGGCGGCCCGCTGGTGAAGGCGGTCGCCCAGCCCGGCCAGATCGTGCCGGTGGACTCCGAGCACGCCGCGCTGTTCCAGGCGCTGGCCGGCGGCACCCGCGCCGAGGTCCGCAAGCTGGTGGTCACCGCCAGCGGCGGCCCGTTCCGCACCCGCACCCGCGAGCAGCTGGCGCAGGTCACCCCCGCCGACGCGCTCAACCACCCGACCTGGGCGATGGGCCCGGTCGTCACGATCAACTCGGCCACCCTGGTCAACAAGGGCCTGGAGGTGATCGAGGCGCACCTGCTGTACGACGTCCCCTTCGACCGCATCGAGGTGGTGGTCCATCCGCAGTCGGTCGTTCATTCGATGGTGGAGTTCACGGACGGCTCCACGCTGGCCCAGGCGAGCCCGCCGGACATGCGGATGCCGATCGCGCTCGGCCTCGGCTGGCCGGACCGGGTGCCCGACGCCGCCCCCGGCTGCGACTGGACCAAGGCCGCGACCTGGGAGTTCTTCCCGCTCGACAACGAGGCCTTCCCCGCGGTCGACCTCGCCCGCGAGGTCGGTACGCTCGGCGGGACCGCCCCGGCGGTGTTCAACGCCGCCAACGAGGAATGTGTGGACGCTTTCCTGAACGGCGCGCTTCCCTTCACCGGAATCGTGGACACTGTGGCGAAGGTGGTCGCCGAACACGGCGCCCCGCAGGCGGGAACTTCGCTCACGGTGGAGGACGTACTCCAGGCGGAGCGCTGGGCCCGCGCCCGGGCCCGGGAACTGGCGGCAGGTTAGGTACGACGGAGGCGACGCGGTGGACAAGCTGATGTGGGTGCTGGGCGTCCTGATCTTCGTGGTCGGGCTCCTCTTCTCGATCGCCTGGCACGAGCTCGGCCACCTGTCCACCGCGAAGCTCTTCGGCATCCGGGTACCGCAGTACATGGTCGGCTTCGGCCGGACGCTGTGGTCGACCAGGCGCGGCGAGACCGAGTACGGCCTGAAGGCGATCCCGTTCGGCGGCTACATCCGGATGATCGGCATGTTCCCGCCCGGCGCGGACGGCCGGATAACCAAGCGCTCCAGCTCGCCCTGGCGGACCATGATCGAGGACGCCCGCTCGGCCTCCTACGAGGAGATCCTGCCCGGCGACGAGGACCGGCTGTTCTACACCCGCAAGCCGTGGAAGCGCGTCATCGTGATGTTCGCCGGGCCGTTCATGAACCTGGTGCTCTCGGTCGCGCTGTTCCTCGCCCTGTTCATGGGCATCGGCCTGCGGACCGCGGTGCCCACCGTGGAGTCGGTCAGCGAGTGCGTGGTCCCGGTCAGCCAGGCCGCGGACGGCTGCAAGCCCGACGCCGAGAAGTCCCCGGCCAACCTGGCCGGCTTCAAGGCCGGCGACACGGTGCTCAGCTTCGGCGGGGTGCCGATCCACGACTACCCGCAGCTGCAGGGCCTGATCCGGGACTCCGCCGGCAAGCACGTGGACGTCCAGGTCCGCCACAAGGACGGCACCGAGGCGACCCTCCCCGCCGACATCAAGACCAACACGCTCCCGGCGATGAAGAGCGACGGCACGGCGATCAAGGGCCAGACCGTCACCGCGGGCTTCCTCGGCATCACCCCGGCGGTCGGCGTGCAGCACCTGTCGCTGACCGAGAGCGCCCGCCAGATGACCACCATGGCGGAGCACGGCGTTCAGTCGCTGACCCAGCTGCCCGGCAAGATCCCCGGCCTGTGGCACGCCGTCGTCGACGGCACCCCCCGCGACACCGACTCCCCGATCGGCATGGTCGGCGCGGCCCGGCTCGGCGGCGACGTCTTCTCCATGGACCTGCCCGCCACCCAGCAACTCGCCTTCTTCGTCCAGCTGCTGGCCGGCATCAACCTGATGCTCTTCCTGTTCAACATGCTGCCGCTGCTCCCGCTGGACGGCGGCCACATCGCCGGCGCCCTCTGGGAGTCGCTGCGCCGCGGCGTCGCCCGCCTGCTGCGCCGCCCCGACCCCGGCCCGTTCGACGTGGCCCGCCTCATGCCGCTGGCCTACGTCGTCGCCGGCGTCTTCGTCTGCTTCACCGCCCTGGTGATGGCCGCGGACATCGTCAACCCGGTGCGCCTGAACTAGCCGCGCCACCCGCGGCCGGGTGTGCTCCGCCACCCGGCCGTGCCGTACCGTTGGACGCCGGGCGCGCCGTAGCGGCGCGCGCCGGATCATCGAACCTCTGCAGAGGAATCACTGCGCACATGACCGCGATCTCGCTCGGTATCCCGTCCCTGCCGCTCAAGCCGCTCGCCCAGCGCCGCCACTCGCGTCAGATCATGGTCGGCAACGTGCCGGTCGGCGGCGACGCGCCGGTCTCGGTGCAGTCGATGACCACGACGCTGACGTCGGACGTCAACGCCACGCTGCAGCAGATCGCCGAACTGACCGCCTCGGGCTGCCAGATCGTCCGGGTCGCGGTGCCCTCGCAGGACGACGCCGACGCGCTGCCGATCATCGCCCGGAAGTCGCAGATCCCGGTGATCGCCGACATCCACTTCCAGCCCAAGTACGTGTTCGCCGCGATCGACGCCGGCTGCGCCGCGGTGCGCGTCAACCCGGGCAACATCAAGGCCTTCGACGACAAGGTCGGCGAGATCGCCAAGGCCGCGAAGGACGCGGGCGTGCCGATCCGGATCGGCGTCAACGCGGGCTCGCTCGACAAGCGGCTGCTGGAGAAGTACGGCCGGGCCACCCCCGAGGCGCTGGTGGAGTCCGCGCTGTGGGAGTGCTCGCTGTTCGAGGAGCACGACTTCCGTGACATCAAGATCTCGGTCAAGCACAACGACCCGGTCGTGATGATCAACGCCTACCGCCAGCTCGCCGCCGCCTGCGACTACCCGCTGCACCTCGGCGTCACCGAGGCCGGCCCCGCGTTCCAGGGCACCATCAAGTCCGCGGTGGCGTTCGGCGCGCTGCTCGCCGAGGGCATCGGCGACACCATCCGGGTCTCGCTCTCCGCCCCGCCCGCCGAGGAGATCAAGGTCGGCAACCAGATCCTGGAGTCGCTCGGCCTGCGCCAGCGCGGCCTGGAGATCGTCTCCTGCCCGTCCTGCGGCCGCGCCCAGGTGGACGTCTACAAGCTCGCCGAGGAGGTCACCGCCGGCCTGGAGGGCATGGAGGTGCCGCTTCGGGTCGCCGTCATGGGCTGCGTCGTCAACGGCCCGGGCGAGGCCCGCGAGGCCGACCTCGGCGTCGCCTCCGGCAACGGCAAGGGCCAGATCTTCGTGAAGGGCGAGGTGATCAAGACCGTGCCCGAGTCGAAGATCGTCGAGACCCTGATCGAGGAGGCCCTCAAGCTGGCCGAGCAGATGCAGGAGGAGGGTGTCGAGTCCGGCGCCCCCGTCGTCGTGGCCGCCGAGTGACGGCCTGAAGTCCCCCGGCGGGGCCGCCCACAGCGGGCGGCCCCGCAACCGTTGAGAGGTGCCGACGTGCTCGACCGAGGTGTGATGCTGCCCGGCCCGTTCCAGGTCGCCCGGGCGCTGGCCGCCACGCGCGTGCTGGAGGCCCCGGACCTGGACGAGGCGCTGGAGATCCTGCACCGCGACCCGGTCGCCAACGCCTTCGTCGCCACCCGGGTCGAAGCCGTCGGCCTCGACCCGTGGCGGCTCGGCGGCGAGATGTGGGGCTGGCACGACGCGGACGGCCGGCTCGACGCGCTCTGCTACGCCGGCGCCAACCTGGTCCCGGTCAACGCCGGACCGGAGGCCGTCCGCGCCTTCGCCGAACGCGCCCGCCGCCAGGGCCGCCGCTGCTCCTCCATCGTCGGCCCCGCCGAATCCACCGCCGCCCTGTGGGCGCTGCTGGAGCGCGCCTGGGGCCCGGCCCGCGAGGTCCGCGGCCACCAGCCGCTGATGGCCACCGCCACCCCCGTCACCGAGGTCGGGCCCGACCCGCTGGTGCGCCGGGTGCACCGCGGCGAGATCGAGGCGCTGATGCCCGCCTGCGTGGCGATGTTCACCGAGGAGGTCGGCATCTCCCCGCTGGCCGGCGACGGCGGACTCCTCTACCAGGCCCGGGTCGCCGAACTGGTCTCCACCGGCCGGTCCTTCGCCCGCTTCGACGAGCACGGCAAGGTGGTCTTCAAGGCCGAGATCGGCGCCGTCACCGCCGGGGCCTGCCAGATCCAGGGCGTCTGGGTCGCCCCCGAGCACCGCGGCCGCGGCCTGTCCGAGACCGGCATGGCCGCCGTGGTCAACACCGCGCTCGCCGAGGTCGCCCCCGTGGTCTCGCTCTACGTCAACGACTTCAACATCCGCGCCCGCGCCGCCTACCGCCGGGTCGGCTTCCGCGAGGTCGGCGCGTTCATGAGCGTGCTGTTCTGACGGCCGGTCAGCCCCGCGCCGCGGGGTCGCGCAGCGGCAGGTGCGCGCCCATCACCGCGTACGGGCGCAGCGTGTTCGGGAAGCGCACCGCGCGCGCCAGGTCCTGGTAGCCGAGCGCGCGGTACAGCCGGCGGGCCGGGGTCTCCGCGTCGATCGCGGAAAGGATGGAACGGTCCCGCCCGGAGCGCTCGCACAGGGTGCGGATCAGCCGGGTGCCCACCCCGTGGCCCTGGTAGCGCGGCAGCACGTGCAGCTCGGTGATGGCGAACACCCCGTCCAGCCAGTGCTCGTGGCCGCGCGCCGCCAGGTACGGCTCGATCACCGTCGACCACCAGTGCTCGCGCTGGTTGGGCATCCCGTAGCCGAAGCCGACCAGTTCGCCGTCGGCCATCGCGCCCAGCGCGATCACCCCCGGCTGCAGCGCGTGCCGGCCGACGATCGGCAGCCGCACCGCGACCTCCTCGGGCAGCAGCCCGAAGGCGACCGCCTGGACCTCCAGCACGGCCGGCGCCCACGCCGCCAGGTCGATGGCCTCGATCGTCACCTCGGTGAGCTGCTCCATGACCGGGACGTTACTACTTGCGGCGGCGCGCAGCGCCGTGCCCCGGCTTCACAGCCAGGCCGCGAACTCCAGATGGAGCTCGGCGGTCGCGTCGTCCCCCGCCGCCAGCGCCGCCAGCGCGGTGTCCACCGCCCGCAGCAGGGTCCAGGCCCGGACCCGGTCGGCGGGCAGGTCCACCGCCTCGGACAGCTGCTGCAGCCGACGCCTGGCCGCCCCGCGCGGCCCCGGCGAGGCGGCCAGGGTGTCCAACCGGTCCAGCACCAGCCGGGCCAGGTCGTAGGCCCGATCACCCACCAGCGGACGGGGACTGACGGCCAGCCAGGGCGCCCGGTCGGCGGCCAGCACCCGCCCGTGGTGGAAGTCCCCGTGCAGCAGCCACCCCCCGCCGTCCGACGCCAGCGCGAGCGCCTCCAAGGCCTCGTCGACCAGCGGCGCCGCGTCCACCGCGCCCGGCAGCGCGCGGTGTTCGGCGATCCGCGAGGCCGCTGCGGCGGCCCGGTCGGCGAGCGAGGCGAACGCGTGGCCCGGGGCCGGCTCCACCCAGAGCCGCTGCAGCAGGCTGGTCGCCTCCAGCATCGCCTTCGCCTCGGCGAGCGAGCGCAACGGGATGTCGCCGTGCAGGCGCTCCAGCAGGAGCATGCCCGCCGCGTGGTCCTCGTCCAGCAGCAGTGCCGCCCCGCGACCCGCCCACTGCCGCAGTGCCGCGGCCTCCTGCGAGCGCTCGGGCGCGGGCCGGACGGCCTTCAGCACCGCCGGCGCCAGATCGTCCTCCCGGTGCACGTACCCCACCAGGCTCCCCCGCCCACCGGGCTCCGCGACCCGCTCCAACACCAGCCCCCACGCCGCCAGTCGATCGGCGAAGCCACCGGGCAACGCGGCCAGCCACCCGGCCGCGGCCGGGTCCTGTTCGAGACGGACGGCCTCCACGAGACGCTCGGGCACGGGGAACGGGGTGGGCTGTGCGGACATGCTGCTCATTGTGGGTCATAAACCTCATGAGCTCGGGGAACTTGCACTATCCAGGGGCTCGGGGAACTGCGAGGCGAGTGTCTGGTGGTCTTAGGGCGGCTGTACGTCTTGGAGACCTCTATGCGCCGAGACCTTGCAGCGCCCTGGAACCCTCGCCGCCACGCACTCCCGCCGTTCCCCGGGCCCCTGGATAGTGCAACTGGACGGCTTGCCTAGAGGCTGGGGGCGGCGCCGGAGGCGGTGGGGGTGGGTTCGGTGGGGGTGAGGCCGGGGAGGGCGGGGAGGTCTGCGCCCCAGTGGGTGGCGCGGAGGGCGCACTCGCGGAGGGCGGTGGCGCCGTCCATGCGGAGGGTGGGGCCGGCGGCGGCGAGGTCGGCGTAGGCGGCGGTGAGTTGGACCTCGAGGTAGGCGGCGAGCTGGCCGGCGGTCGCGGCGTCCTTCACGGCGAAGGGGAGGCGGTAGCCGGGGGCGGCGGCGGTGGGGGAGACACCGGAGGTGGCGAGCAGGCGCTGCCAGGCGTCGCGGCGGGCCTGGTGCGCGGTGTACGCGGTGCGGCCGTCCTCGCGCTGGGGTCCGGTCGGGAGGAAGGCGCCGACCACGCCGTAGCCGTAGACGGCGGCGTGCTCCGCGGCCAGCACGGCCTGCAGGGCGTCGGCGTCGCCCGTGGGCATCGCGCTGGGCTTGGCACTCTCGGTCCCCGCAGCAGCGGAGGCGGAGGTGGCAGCGGAGGCGGAGACGGACGCCGACGGGGAGGCGGAGGCGCCGGTGGGGAGGGTGATGGGGGTGGTGTCGCCGAGGGTGGCCGCGTGGGCGGCGCCGGACGCGGCGACGGCGGCGAGCACCTTGGCGAGCGCGGGGGAGGCCGCGGCGAGGTCGCCGAGTCGGATGCCCACGGTCTGCCGTTCGGCCGCCGCCAGCTCGGCGACGCTGCGGATCGCGCCCGCGGACGCCGAGGCGGAACCGGAGCCGGAGACCGAGGCGGACGGGGAGCCCGAGGAGGCCGGCAGCGACTGCGCGAGGGCGGTGCGGTGCTGGGCCACGTCCTCGCGCAGGTCGGTCAGCCGGTCGGCGTTGGCGGGGGAGGTGGCCAGGAGGCTGTCGTAACCCGCCAGCAGGGCGTCGGTGGCGGCGAGTTGACGCAGTCTCAGCGGGCGGTCGGCGTCCTCGGCGCGCTGCTGCGCGGTGCCCTGGTGGTCGTCGGTGCAGCCGCAGACCAGTTGGAGGCCGGTGAACGCCCCGAGGGCCAGGAAGGTCCGCCGGGTGGGCGAGGGCATCAGCGCTCCAACGTGGTCGTGGGAGCCGGTACCGCTCCCGTCGGGAGAATCTTTACCGGACGCCGGTGGGCTCCGGAGGGATCTCGGACGCTATCCGGCGGCTGTGACGTTGCTCGCAGCGGGGTGCCGGGGGCGTGGCGGCGCTCGGGTCGGAATCGTGGGTTCGGGGGTTGACCGGATAGGCTTCGCGATGAGTTAGCACCTCCTGACAACAGCAGACGCGGCCGAGGAGTCACCCGGATGAGCACCACCCCCACCGACCGGCTGCGCGCATTGTTGGAGCCGCTGGCCGCCGAAGCCGGGCTGGACCTCGAGGAGGTCGTGATCGCCCAGGCCGGCAGCCGCCGCCAGGTGCAGATCGACGTGGACGCCGACGGCGGTGTCGACCTGGACGCGATCGCCGAGTTCTCCCGGCTGGTCAGCCAGGCACTCGACGAATCCAACCTGATGGGTGACGCGCCCTACCTGCTGGAGGTCGGCTCGCCGGGCGCCGAGCGCCCGCTGACCGAGCCGCGGCACTGGCGGCGCGCCACCGGGCGACTGGCGGCGATCAAGCTGGCGGACGGCGCGGAACTGACCGCGCGGGTGCTGGAGAGCGACGAGGACGGCGCGCTGGTCGAGGTGCAGCCGGTCAAGGGGCGCGGCCGCCCCAAGGAGCGCCGACTGGAGTTCGCGGAGATCGCGCGGGCCCGGGTGCAGGTCGAGTTCAACCGCAAGGACGAGGAACTGCTCGACGCCGCCGCTGACATCGCGGACACGGACGACGAGGAAGAGGAGGCGTAATCGTGGACATCGACATGAGTGCCCTGCGCGGGCTGGTCACCGAGAAGGGCGTACCGTTCGACCTGCTGGTCGAGTCGATCGAGTCGGCCCTCCTCATCGCGTACCACCGCACCGAGGGCTCGCGCCGCCGGGCGCGGGTGGAGCTGAACCGCAAGACCGGCCACGTGACGGTGTGGGCCCTGGAGGACGCGTCGGAGCTGGAGGAGGGCGTCGAGCCGAAGGAGTTCGACGACACCCCGAGCGGCTTCGGCCGGATCGCCGCGTCCACCGCCAAGCAGGTCATCCTGCAGCGGCTGCGGGACGCCGCGGACGACCAGACCTTCGGTGAGTACGCCGGCAAGGAGGGCGACATCGTCACCGGTGTCGTCCAGCAGGGCAACGACCCGAAGAGCGTGCTGGTCGACATCGGCAAGCTGGAGGCCATCCTGCCCCCGCAGGAGCAGGTCCCGGGCGAGGACTACCGGCACGGCACCCGCCTGAAGTGCTACGTGGTGGGCGTGCGCCGCGGTGTGCGCGGCCCGTCGGTGACGCTGTCGCGGACCCACCCGAACCTGGTGAAGCGGCTGTTCGCGCTGGAGGTCCCGGAGATCGCGGACGGCTCGGTGGAGATCGCCGCGATCGCCCGTGAGGCCGGCCACCGCACCAAGATCGCGGTATGGTCGCGCAAGTCGGGCCTGAACGCCAAGGGCGCCTGCATCGGCCCGAACGGCATGCGGGTGCGGTCGGTGATGGCCGAGCTGCACGGCGAGAAGATCGACATCGTCGACTGGTCGGAGGACCCGGCCGAGATGGTCGCCGCCGCCCTGTCCCCCGCGCGGGTGACGAAGGTGGAGATCGTGGACCGCGCGCAGCGCTCCGCCCGGGTGATCGTGCCGGACTACCAGTTGTCGCTGGCCATCGGCAAGGAGGGCCAGAACGCCCGCTTGGCCGCCCGGCTCACCGGATGGCGGATCGACATCCGTCCGGACACCGAGGCCCCGGCCGGGGAATCGACGCCCCAGTAGCAAGCGTTGTCATGAGCCTCCGGAGATCTACTCGGCGGCAGCGAGGCCCTTCGGAGGGGTAGACTTGAACGTGTCTGGCCGGACGCATGTCCGCGCACGCCCTGAACGCACCTGCGTGGGCTGCCGCAAGCGGGCGGCCAAGCACGAGCTGCTGCGTGTCGTGGCGGGTGAGGGCGAATGCGTCCCCGACCCCCGCGGCACACTGCCGGGACGAGGCGCGTATCTGCACCCCGACCCGAACTGCCTCGACCTCGCGGTACGCCGCCGGGCGTTCCCCAGGGCCCTCCGGGTCCAGGGAGTGCTCGAGCCCGGTGAGCTGCGGGAGTACGTCGAGGCGGGGGCGCCTCCGGCCGTCGGCCGGTCGGCCCCCTGACGGGCTCCGCCCGGCAACATGCACCAGCGCACGGCAGCGGTATGCGCCGCCGTGCGCACAGTCAGGTACCTCGCGAGATGGAAGTAGGTCGAGATTGCGATGAGCACTCGATGAGTACGCGATGAGTACGCCCATGAAGTAGCGACGGTCCGGCGGACGACACCCCGGACTCATAGACAGGAGCGAAGTGGCTAAGGTCCGGGTATACGAACTCGCCAAGGAGCTTGGCTTGGAGAGCAAGGCCGTGCTGGCCAAGCTCACCGAGCTCGGCGAGTTCGTGCGGTCTGCGTCCTCGACGATCGAGGCGCCGGTCGTGCGCAAGTTGACTGACGCTTTGGGAGCGACCCCGCCGTCCGGCGGTGGGTCCTCCGCGAAGCCTGGCCCGCGGAAGCCCGCGGCGCCCCAGCCGTCCGGCGGCAGCGCCGGTGCGGCCGCACCCAAGCCGGGTGCGCCCTCCCCCGGCCCGCGTCCGAGTGTGACGCCGGGCCCCCGTCCGACTCCGGCCGCAGGCCCCGCGGGCGGCGGTGCCGCGCCGCGGCCCGGCGCGCCCACCCCGGGTCCGCGTCCGGCCACCCCGGCTCCGGCGGCGGCCCCCGCCCCGGCGGCCGAGTTCTCCTCCCCGGCTCCGGCCGGCGAGGCCCCGGCGCGTCCGGCGGCCGCCCAGCGGCCGGCCCCGGCCAACCCCGCGGCCCGTCCGGGCCCGCGTCCGGCCGGCCCGCGTCCGGGCAACAACCCCTTCACCTCCAGCGGTGCCTCCGGCATGGCCCGTCCGGGCGCTCCGCGTCCGGCCGGTGCTCCGGCCGGCGAGCGCGGTCCGCGTCCGGG
>NZ_JBFAQR010000036.1:34606-72006 GCF_040678815.1 Kitasatospora sp. NPDC049285
GGTGGTGCTCCGGGTGGCGAGCGTGGTCCCCGTCCGGGCGGTGCCCCGGCCGGTGAGCGCGGTCCCCGTCCCGGTGGCGGCGCCCCGCGTCCCGGTGCTCCGCGTCCGGGTGGTGCTCCGGGTGGCGAGCGTGGTCCCCGTCCGGGCGGTGCCCCGGCCGGTGAGCGCGGTCCCCGTCCCGGTGGCGGCGCCCCGCGTCCCGGTGGTGCTCCCGGCGCCGGCGCGCCGCGTCCCGACGGGATGCCCCGTCCGGCCGGTCCGCGCCCGGGTGCTCCGAGCCCGTCCGGCATGCCCCGTCCGAACCCCGGCATGATGCCGCAGCGTCCGGCCGGTCCGGGCCCGCGTCCGGGTCCGCGTCCGGGCGGTGGCCCGGGTGCCCGTCCGGGTGCTCCGGGTGGCGCTCGTCCCGGCTTCCAGGGCCGTCCGGCCGGTCCGGGCTCGCGTCCGGCCGGTGGCGGCGGCTTCGGCGGTCCGCGTCCGGGTGGCGCGGGTGCCGGCGGCGGCGGTGGCTTCGGTGGCGGCGGTGGCCGTCCCGGTGGTGGCGGCGGCTTCGGCGGTCGTCCCGGTGGCCCGGGTGCCCGTGGTGGCACGCAGGGTGCGTTCGGTCGCGGCCCCGGCGGCCGTCCGGCGCGCGGTCGCAAGTCGAAGCGTGCGAAGCGCCAGGAGTACGAGGCCATGCAGGCCCCGTCCGTCGGCGGTGTGATGCTGCCGCGCGGCAACGGTTCGACCGTTCGCCTGTCGCGCGGTGCGTCGCTGACGGACTTCGCGGAGAAGATCAACGCCAACCCGGCCGCGCTCGTCTCGGTGATGTTCAACCTCGGTGAGATGGTCACCGCCACCCAGTCGGTCTCCGACGCCACGCTGCAGCTGCTGGCGGACGAGATGGGCTTCGTGCTGGAGATCGTCAGCCGGGACGACGAGGACCGTGAGCTGCTGGAGTCGTTCGACATCGACTTCGGCGTCGACGAGGGCGACGAGGAGATGCTCGCCCCGCGTCCGCCGGTGGTGACCGTCATGGGTCACGTCGACCACGGTAAGACCCGACTGCTGGACGCGATCCGCAAGACCAACGTGGTCGCGGGCGAGGCCGGCGGCATCACCCAGCACATCGGTGCCTACCAGGTGGTCACCGAGGTGAACGGCGAGCAGCGCCCGATCACCTTCCTCGACACCCCGGGTCACGAGGCGTTCTCCGCCATGCGTGCCCGTGGTGCCAAGTCCACCGACATCGCGATCCTGGTGGTCGCGGCCAACGACGGTGTCATGCCGCAGACGGTCGAGGCGCTCAACCACGCCAAGGCCGCGGGTGTGCCGATCGTGGTCGCGGTCAACAAGATCGACGTCGAGGGCGCTGACCCGACCAAGGTCCGCGGTCAGCTGACCGAGTTCGGTCTGGTGGCCGAGGAGTACGGCGGCGACACCATGTTCGTCGACATCTCCGCCCGCCAGGGCCTCAACATCGAGGAACTGCTGGAGGCCGTGGTCCTGACCGCGGACGCCTCGCTCGACCTCCGGGCCAACCCGGAGCAGGACGCGCAGGGCATCGCGATCGAGGCGCACCTGGACAAGGGCCGCGGCGCCATGGCGACGCTGCTCGTCCAGCGCGGCACCCTGCGGGTCGGCGACTCGATCGTGGTCGGCGACTCCTACGGCCGCGTCCGCGCGATGCTGGACGAGAACGGCAACAGCCTCACCGAGGCCGGCCCGTCCCGTCCGGTGCTGCTGCTCGGTCTGACCTCGGTGCCGCGCGCCGGCGACAGCTTCATCGTCGTCGACGAGGACCGCACCGCCCGTCAGATCGCCGAGAAGCGCGCCGCCCGCGACCGCAACGCCTCGATGGCCCAGCGCCGCGTCCGCGTGTCGCTGGAGGGCTTCGAGGCCGCGCTGGCCGCCGGCAACATCGAGAAGCTCAACCTCATCATCAAGGGTGACGTCTCCGGTTCCGTCGAAGCCCTCGAGGACGCCCTCGTCAAGCTCGACGTGGGCGAGGAGGTCGAGCTCCGGGTCCTGCACCGCGGTGTGGGTGCCATCACCGAGTCCGACGTGGACCTGGCGATGGGCTCGGACGCCATCATCATCGGCTTCAACGTGCGCGCCGAAGGCCGTGCGCGTACCGCGGCCGAGCGCGAGGGCGTCGACATCCGGTACTACTCGGTCATCTACCAGGCGATCGAGGAGATCGAGGCCGCGCTCAAGGGCCTGCTCAAGCCGGAGTACGAGGAGGTGCGCCTCGGCTCCGCGGAGATCCGCGAGGTGTTCCGCTCCTCCAAGTTCGGCAACATCGCCGGTGTGCTCGTCCGCGAGGGCATCATCCGCCGCAACACCAAGGCGCGCCTGCTGCGCGACGGCAAGGTCGTGGCGGAGAACCTCAACATCGAGGGTCTGCGACGGTTCAAGGACGACGCGACCGAGGTCCGCGAGGGCTTCGAGGCCGGTGTCACCCTGGGCTCGTTCAACGACATCAAGGTCGACGATGTCATCGAGACCTACGAGATGCGGGAGAAGCCGCGCGCGTAACGGCTGATCAGGCGGGGTCGGTCGGCGGGATTATCCCGTCGACCGGCCCCGGCCGCGCTGTTAGGGTTCCTGCCAGTCGGGAATCCTTCTAGGCCCCCAGGCCGGCCAGGCCTGTCACGCATGTTCGTAGGAACTCTCACCTTCGACCTGCTCCTCGGCGACGTTCACTCGTTGAAGGAGAAGCGCTCGATCGTGCGGCCCATCGTGGCCGAGCTGCAGCGCAAGTACAGCGTGTGCGCAGCGGAAGTCGGGAACCAGGATCTGCACCGCAGGGCCGAGATCGGCTGTGCGGTGGTGTCCGGCGACGCCGGGTACGTCACCGAGATCCTGGACAGCTGTGAGCGGCTCGTCGCCGGCCGCCCCGAGGTGATGCTGCTCTCCGCACGGAGGCGCTTCCACCACGACGACGACTGACCTGCGGGAGTCAGCACCATCACACCCGCAACAGGACCGAGAGCGCCCACAAGGCTGGGCGCGGGCGGGTACGTTGGGGAGTGGGCCCCACCGGGTGAGGTCATGACCCGGGTACCGCGCCTACTGCACGAGGAGGCACAGTGACCGACACCGCACGGGCGCGCAAGCTCGCCGACCGCATCCAGGTGGTCGTGGCGGAGACCCTGCAACGCCGGATCAAGGACCCGCGACTCGGGTACGTCACCATCACCGACGCACGGGTGACCGGTGACCTGCGCGAGGCCACCGTCTTCTACACCGTCTACGGCGACGAGACCGAGCGGGAGTCCAGCGCCGCGGCGCTGGAGAGCGCCAAGGGCATCCTGCGCTCGGAGGTCGGCAAGCAGACCGGGGTGCGCTTCACCCCGACGCTGACCTTCGTCGCGGACGCGCTGCCGGACAACGCCCGGAACATCGACGACCTGCTGGACAAGGCGCGGCTGTCCGACGCCGCGGTCCGCACGGCCGCCGCCGGGGCGACGTTCGCCGGCGAGTCCGACCCGTACCGGACGCCGGGCGCCGAGCGCGACGCCGACGAGGACGAGTGACCATGGCCGGGGAGCCGGCCGGGTCCGGCGCCGCGAGGGCGGTCTCCACCGTTGAGGTGGAGACCGCCCTCGCGGTGCTTCCGGGGCCTCGCAGCGAGTCATCGCCCGAATCCGAACCGGAGCCGGGCGCGGCCGCGCCGAGCGCGTTCGAGCCGGAGTGGCAGCGCGCGCTGGCCCTGATCGCGCGGGCCGAGGAGATCGACCTGGTCTGCCACATCTGCCCGGACGGCGACGCGCTCGGTTCGGCGCTGGCCGCCGGGCTGGCGCTGCGGGGCCTGGGGAAGCGGGTGCGGGTGTCGTTCGGCGACGACCCGCAGGTGATCCCCGAGTCGCTGTCCTTCCTGCCCGGGCAGGAGCTGATCGTGCCGGCCGCCGCGGTGCCCGACCGGCCCGAGCTGGTGCTCGGCTTCGACGCCGCCTCGGAGGAGCGGCTCGGGCTGCTGCGCGACAAGGCCTTCGCGGCCGGCGCGCTGGTGGTCTTCGACCACCACGCCTCCAACCCCGGCTTCGGCACCGTCCGGCTGATCGACCCCGGTGCGCCGGCCACCGCGGTGCTGGTCGACGAGCTGCTGCGTCGGCTGCGGGTCCCGCTGGACCAGGAGATCGCCGCCTGCCTGTACACCGGCATCGCCACCGACACCGGCTCGTTCAAGTACCGGGCGACCACGCCCGCCACCCACGAGATGGCCGGGCGGATGCTGGCCACCGGGATCCGGCACGACCTGATCTCCCGTCAGCTCTGGGACACCTCCTCGTTCGGCTACCTCAAGGTGCTGGCCGGGGCGCTGGAGCGGGCCGCCTTCGAACCGGAGGAGGCCGGCGGGCGCGGGCTGGTGTGGACCTGGGTGCCGTACCAGGACCTGGCGCTGTTCGGCGTCACGGTGGAGGAGATCGAGGGCCTGATCGACGTGCTGCGGCGCCCCGCCGAGGCGGAGGTGGCGCTGGTGCTCAAGCAGGACCCGGACGGCACGCTGCGTGGCTCCTGCCGTTCCAAGGGCGCGGTGGACGTCGCCGCGGCGTGTGCCCGGCTCGGTGGCGGCGGGCACGTGTACGCGGCCGGGTTCAGTACCCGGGACGGCGTCGAGGAGACCGTGGAGCGGTTCCGGGTGGCGCTCGCCGAGGCGGCGCCGCAGGCGTAGCCCGGGCCGGTCCGGGTCGCGGGCGGCACGGGCGGTGCGGCGTGCGCGCTAGGCTCGTGCGGTTCGGCCGGTCGGGCCGCACGGGCGGTGGAACGGGAATGAAGCGATGAAGCGTAAAGGGACGGGCCCGGACGGGCTGGTCATCGTCGACAAGCCGGAGGGCATCACCTCGCACGGGGTGGTCGCCAAGCTCCGCTGGCTGGCCGGTACCCGGAAGGTCGGCCACGCCGGCACCCTCGACCCGATGGCGACCGGCGTGCTGGTGATCGGCGTCGAGCGGGCCACCCGGCTGCTCGGCCACCTGATGCTCACCGCCAAGACCTACGAGGCGACCGTCCGGCTCGGCCAGACCACGGTCACCGACGACCGCGAGGGCGAGGTCACCGCCTCGACCCCCGCCGACGGGGTGTCGCGGGAGGCGGTCGACGACGGGATCGCGGCGCTCACCGGCGAGATCATGCAGGTGCCGTCGAAGGTCAGCGCGATCAAGATCGACGGGAAGCGGTCGTACGCGCGGGTGCGCGAGGGCGAGGACTTCGAGCTGGCCGCGCGGCCGACCACGGTGTACTCCTTCACGGTGCACGAGTCGCGGGCCGCGGTCGCCGAGGACGGCACCCCGGTGCTCGACCTGGACGTCACCGTGGAGTGCTCCTCCGGCACGTACATCCGGGCGCTGGCCCGGGACCTGGGCGCGGCGCTCGGCGTCGGCGGCCACCTGACCGCGCTGCGGCGCACCAAGGTGGGGCCGTACTCGGTCGAGTCGGCGCGCACCCTGGAGCAGCTGGAGGAGAAGCTCGAGGTGCTGCCGATCGCCGAGGCCGCGGCGGCCGCCTTCCCGCGCTGGGACGTCGACGCCGAGCAGGCCCGGCTGCTCTCCAACGGCATGCGGCTGGCCGCCCCCGGCCTCGGCGTGGACGGCCCGATCGCGGTCTTCGACCCGGACGGGAAGTTCCTCGCGCTGATCGAGGAGAGCGAGGGCAAGGCCAAGCCGGTCGCGGTCTTCGTCGGCTGACGGTCCGTCAGCGCTCGGTCCGCCAGCGCTCGGTCTGCCAGCGCTCGGTCCGTTAGCTCCCGGTCCGTTAGCTCCCGGTCCGTCAGCGCTCGGTCTGTCAGCTTTCGGGTCGCAGCGGCAGGCGCCAGTCGTTGCTGTGCAGGAACCGGCCCGAACCCCGCGGGTACTCGAACGCGCAGGGGCCGGCGTTGTCGAAGTCCAGGCGGGCGCAGAGGGCGTTGGACGGGGCGTTGTCGACGGCGGGGAAGGCGTGCAGCACGCCCGGCGCGGCCGGGTCCGCCGCGACGGCGGCGCGCAGCTCGGCGAGCAGGGCGCGACCGGCGGCCAGGGCCACTCCGCGGCCCTGGAAGTCGGGCAGCACGTTCCAGCCGGTCTCGTAGATCTCCGCGCCCTGCCACTCGCGCCGGTGGTAGGCGATCGACCCGGCCTCGGCGCCATCGGCGAGGACCGCGAACATCGTGCCGCCGAGCGCCGGGAGTCCGAGGTAGCGGCGGTGCCGCTCCCGCACCTGCGCGGGGGTCTCCGGGCCGCCGACGTGCCGGCGCATCAGCGGGGTGTTGATGCGGAGCAGCAGGTCGAGGTGGGCGTCGGACCAGGGTTCCAGGCGTACGTCCATGGCGGTCGAGTCTGGCAGGGCGGTGCGGGCCGGGCGAGCGGATTGCGCGGGGGTGGCGCTGGACCGGGCCCGCACGCGGGCCGTCGGGTGTCGGGGAGTGTCGGCAGCCGTTCGTCGGCGTCCGGCCCTTCGCGCCGACGGGTCGTCAGGGCCGCCCGCCCGTCCGGGCGCACCGGGCGTCCGGACGGCTCGTGGCGGCCGGGCAGGGGCGCGCGAGGTGAACGGGTGTGGTGAATGGGGCGTGCGAGGTGCCGTGGGGGCGGTGGGGGGCAAGCTGACCGCGGCGTGTACGGCGGCCGTACGCGGCTCCGGGAGGGCCCGCGCGCGGCCCTGCGGGAGGACTGGGCGGATGGGCGACGGCTTCGCGGTGGACCCGACGCAGGCGCTGCTGCGCATCCGGGACCTGCACGGGCGGCTGTGCGGGCTGGGGTTCGTCGCCGATCGGCACGGCACCGTGGTCACCGCGCACGAGGCGGTGGCCGGACTGCCCAGGGTGGTCCTGCACACGCCCGGCGGCCAGTCCCGGGTGCTCGGCCCGGAGAGCGTCGACCTGCTGCCCGCGCGGGGCCTCGCGCTGCTGCGCACGGCCGCCGTCGGCGGGGTCCCGGGCCCTGCCCTCCCGATCGCACGCGACACCTCCGCCCGGCAGGTGGCGGTGGCGCACCAGCGCTGGGAGGACGGCGCGCCGGTCCTGGTCCAGGGCAGCGTCGGCGGCCGGGAGACCGGCGCCTTCGGCGACGGCGCCGCGGCCCGCCCCGTCCCCGGGGTGCTGCTGCTCGACCTGCCCGTGACGCCGCCCGCCGGGGCGCCGGTGCTGGACGCCGAGACCGGGGCGGTGTTCGCCGTCATCGCCCCCCGGGCGCGGATGGTGGCCGGAGGGCGCGGAGTGGCGGCCGTCCCGCTGAGCCGGCAGGACGCGGGGCCGCGCCCGGGAGCGCGTGATGACGATCAGTCAGGTGGCGGGGAGTCGGACGGCGGGGAGTCGGACGGCGTGCTGCTGGGGAGGCTGCTGGTGCGCAACGCGGCCGCGGCGCCGGCCTTCGGGCGGGCACTCAACCTGGGCGGGGCGCTGCGGCTGGCCGCCGTCCAGCTGGAGCGCGCGGTGGCCGGGCCCGGGCGGATCGCCGACCTCGCCGCGGACCGGGTCGACCGCCCGGACGGCCTGAGCGGCGAGGAGCCGCAGGACACCCTGACCGCGCTGCTCGGCGACAGCGGCAGCGGCCGCACCACCGAACTCGCCGCGCTCGCCGTCCGCCGCGCGGGCGGGCCGCACCCGCTGCCGACGGTCTGGCTGCGGGGCGCCGACCTGGCCGCCGGGGACCGCTCGCTCGGCGACACGCTGCGCCGCCAACTCGCCGTCGCGGCGGGCGTCCTGGGCGTACCCGCGGTCGAACCCGGCGAGCTCGCCGAACTCTGCGCGGAAGCCGGGCGGTCGCTGCTGGTGATCCTGGACGGGCCGGAGGAGGCGCCGCTCGCGCTCTCGGCGCGCTGGCTGGCCGCCGGACTGGACTGGCTGGGCGAGAACCGCACCCGCGCCCTGGTCGCCTGCCGGCCGGACGGCTGGGACCAACTCGGCCCCTGGCGCACCGCCGCCCGGGCGCTGTGGCTCGGCCCGCTCACCGACGACGCGGCGACCCGCGCCGGACGCCGCTACGGCCTGCCGGAGGACTACCTGGCCGACGCGGACCGCGGCCACCCGCTGGCGCTGCGGCTGGCCGGCGACCTGCGCACCGCCGGCGCCCGCGGCCCGGTCGCCGACCGGCCCGAACTCTTCGGCGGCTGGCTGGACCTGGCCTGCCTGGCGATCGCCCGCCGGGTCGCGCTCACCCCCGGCGGCCAGCGCCGCCACCGCCGCGGCGACCCCGTGCCACCCGGCGCCGACCCCCGCCAGGTCCGGCGACTCGCGGCGGTCGCCGCGGGCCGCCTGCACGAGGCCGCCCGGCTGATGCTCGGCGCGGGCGACGGGGCGCTGCCCGCAGAGGAGTTCGACCGCCTGTTCCCGGCGGCGGGCGGCTGGGCGCGGGCGGTCCGCGAGGAACGCGTGCTGGTCCCGGCGGGCGCCGGACATCGGGTGGGCCACGAGGAGTGGGGCGAGTGGCTGCAGAGCCTGCACCTGGACCTGGACGCGGCGCTGCGCCTGGTACTGGAGGAGGGGACGGAGGACGGCGAGAGGACCGGCGAGCGGGGAGCGGAGGCGGGCGGTGGCGGCGCGGGGAGCGCGGGCGAGTCCGACGGGCGGGTCGCGACCGTACCGCCGGACGCGGACGCGGACGCGGACGGGCCGGTCGGCGAGTCGCGGGAGCCGTCCCCGGAGCCGTCCCCGGGTGTGGTCGCCGCGCCGGAGGTGACCGTCCGTCAGGGCGGCGTCGGGGGCGTCGGGCGCGGGCGGGTCGGGGTGGTGGCGGGGGCGCTGCGGCGGGTGGGGGTGGCGCGGGGGGCGGCCGCGCTGGACGTGTGGCTGCACCGGATCCGGCGGGCGCTGGAGCGGGCGGAGCCGGGCGGGGAGGTGGACTGGTGGGCCGGGCGGCTGCTGGTCGCGGGCGTGGCGGGGAGCCCGGAACCGGCGGTCCACGACGAGCTGTTGGGGCTGCTGGCGGAGCGGGCCGGGCGGGACGAGCGGTTCGGGTCGGCCTTCTGGGCGGGGCTGCCGCTGCCCGCCGCGGAGCGGGTGGCCCTGCTGGGCCGCCTCGCGGCGGGGGCGGGCCGCGGCGAGGTGTTCCGCGCGGTGGCCGCGGAGCTGCTCACGGCCGATCCGCGGCGCGTGGTGCCGCTGGTGTGCCGGTGGTACGAGCACCCCGAGCCGGCCGTGGCGGACCTCGCGGACGAGCTGCTGTACGAGCACCGGGCGCTGGCGCTGGACGAACTGACGGAGGCTCTGGTCGGGGTGGCACAGCCGCGCGCCGACCGGCTGCTCGGCCGGCTCGCCGAACGCGAGCCGTCGGCGCTGTGCCGGGCCGTGGACCGGTGGAGCCACGACCCGCGCCCGGAGCGGCACGTGGCGGCGGCGGTGCACGCGCTGCGCGCGGCGCCGTACGCCAGCGGGTCGGGGGCGAAGCTGCTGCGGCTGGCGGCGCGGACCCTGCTGGCCCGGGAGGACGAACCGGGGCTGCACGGCGCGGCGCTGGCGCTGCTGGTCCGGGACCCGCAGGGCCGCGCGGAGCACCTGGAGGCGGCGCTGGCCGCGTACCGGGCGGGCGACCCGTTCCTGACCGAGCAGGTGCTGGGGGAGCTGGTGGAGGAGCACACCGCTCAGGTGCTGTCCGCGGTGCGGGAACGGCTGGCGGTACCGGGGGCGCGGGTCGGGGACGGCCTGCGGGTGCTGGACGGGGCGGCGGACCCGGCGGTGGTGCGCTCGGGCGTGCTGTTCGCCGCCGATCTGCTGCGCGAACGCCCCGAGCGGGCCCGGCAGATCGCCGACTACCTGGACCGGCTGCTGGCCGCGGGCCGGGACGGCCGCCCGCTGCTGTCGGCGGTGCTGGCCGCCGAACCGGCAGCGCGGGCGCACTTCGCGCCGGTGCTGGCCGCGCCGGGCGCGAGCCGGGAACGGCTGCTGGACACCCTGCTGGCCGCCGAGCGCGACCCGCAGGTGCTGGACGCCGTGGTGACCGCGCTGGCCGCCGGGCACGCCGGGTACCAGCCGGGACGGCTGTACGAGCTGCTGCGCCGGATCGCCGGGCGCTGGCCCGCCGCGGACGCCGCGCTGGTGCACTGCGCGGGCCGGTACGCGGGCTTCGCCCGGCTGCTGGCCGACTGGCCGCCGGACGCCCCGCCGCCGCCCGACGGCCCGCGGCTGACCCGGATGCGGGCGCTCACCGCGGCCGGCCGGGACCCGCAGTACGCCGCCGCGGAGGCGGAACGGCAGGTGGATCGACCGGCCGGCGGTCTGACCGGTCACACCGGGGGCCTTCCGGTGCCTAGGCAGGGGCGGGCGCATGGCACGCTATAGGGGTTCAGGTTTGGTTGTTCGAGTGCACCGGCGGTGCACACCATAGGAACAAGGAGCGGTCAGGGTGCAGCGCTGGCGTGGCCTGGAGGAGATCCCGGGGGACTGGGGACGCAGCGTCGTCACCATCGGATCGTTCGACGGGGTCCACCGCGGCCACCAGTTGATCATCAACCGGGTGGTGGAGCGGGCCCGCGCACTCGGCGCGAAGTCCGTGGTGGTCACCTTCGACCCGCACCCGAGCGAGGTGGTCCGGCCGGGCAGCCACCCGCCGCTGCTGGCGCCGCAGCCGCGCCGGGCCGAACTGGTCGAGCAGCTCGGGGTGGACGCGGTGCTGGTGCTGCCGTTCACCGCCGAGTTCTCCAAGGAGTCGCCGGAGTTCTTCGTGCAGTCGGTGCTGGTCGACGCGCTGCGCGCGAAGACGGTGGTGGAGGGCCCCAACTTCCGGTTCGGGCACAAGGCGGCGGGCAACGTCGCGCTGCTCGCCGAGATCGGCCGGAGCGCCGACTTCGACGTCGAGGTGGTCGACCTGCAGGTGCGCGGCGCGGCCGGGGACGGCGAGCCGTTCTCCTCCAGCCTGTGCCGCCGGCTGGTCGCGGCCGGCGACATGGCCGGCGTCGCGGAGATCCTCGGCCGTCCGCACCGGGTCGAGGGCGAGGTGGTCCGCGGCGCCCAGCGCGGACGTGAACTCGGCTTCCCCACCGCCAACGTGGACACCGTCGCGCACTCGGCGATCCCCGCCGACGGCGTGTACGCGGGCTGGCTGACCGCCGACGGCGAGCGGATGCCCGCCGCGATCTCGGTCGGCACCAACCCGACCTTCGACGGCACCGCCCGCACCGTGGAGGCGTACGCCATCGACCGGGTCGGCCTCGACCTGTACGGCCAGCACGTCGCCGTGGACTTCCTGGCCTGGCTGCGCGGGATGGAGAAGTTCGACTCCATCGACGCGCTGCTGGAGCGGATGGCCGACGACGTGAAGCGCGCCCGCGAACTCACCGACCAGGCCTGACCCGTCGTCGGATCCCGATCCACCGTCAAGCACGAAGCCGCCCGCGGAGCCTGAGCTCCGCGGGCGGCTTCGTCGTGCCGGTCAGCCCTGGTGCGGCGGCGGGTAGCCGTAGCCCGGCGGCGGCTGCTCCTGCGGCGGCGGGTACCCGTAGCCGGGCGGCGGGGCCTGCTGCGGGTAGCCGCCCTGCTGCGGGTACTGCTGCGGCGGCTGCTGCTGCCACGGCTGGCCGGGCGCCGGGTAGCCGCCCTGCTGCGGGTACCCGCCCTGCGGGGGGTACGGCTGCTGCTGGGGCTGCTGCTGCTGCCAGTTCTGCTGGGCCTGCCAGCCGGCCTGGTGCTGGGCCCGGGCGATGTCCTCGCCGACCAGCGCCGCCAGCTCGAAGTACGCCTCGCGCACCTTGGGCCGCATCATCGCCAGGTTGACCTCGGCGCCGGCCGCCAGGCTCTCGTCGAACGGCACCACCACGACGCCGCGGCAGCGGGTCTGGAAGTGCGCCACGATGTCCTCGACCTTGATCATCTTGCTGGTCTCGCGCACCCCGGAGACCACCGTGATCGACCGCTGCACCAGGTCCGCGTAGCCGTGCGCGGAGAGCCAGTCCAGCGTGGTGGAGGCACTGCTGGCGCCGTCCACGCTGGGCGTGGCCACCACGATCAGCTGGTCCGCCAGGTCCAGCACCCCGCGCATCGCCGAGTACAGCAGGCCGGTGCCGGAGTCGGTCAGGATGATCGGGTAGTGCTGGCCGAGCGCCTGGATCACCTGCCGGTAGTCCGAGTCGTCGAAGGTGGTGGAGACCGCCGGGTCGACGTCGTTCGCCACGATCTCCAGGCCCGAGTTCGGGTCCTGCGAGGTGAACTGACGGATGTCCATGTAGCTGCGGATGTGCGGGATCGCCGTCACCAGGTCGCGGATGGTCGCACCGGTCTGCCGCTTGATCCGGCGGCCCAGGGTGCCCGCGTCCGGGTTGGCGTCGATCGCGATGACCTTGTCCTGCCGCTCGCTGGCCAGCGTCGCGCCCAGCGAGGTGGTGGTCGTGGTCTTACCGACGCCGCCCTTGAGGCTGATCACCGCGATCCGGTAGCAGGACATCACCGGCTGCCGGATCAGCTCCAGCTTCTGCGCCTTGTCGGCCTGCGCCGCCTTGCCGCCGAACTGGAAACGCGGCTGCTTCTGCGCCTTCGGCTGGCCGCGCAGCAGCCGGTCCGAGGAGAGCTCCACCGCGGCGGTGTAGCCCAGCGCCGCGCCGTGCGCGGTCGGCCCCGGGCCGCCCTGCTGGAACTGGGCCGGCGCCTGCGGAGCGTTGTGCGGACCGGGCTGCGGGTACTGCGGCTGCTGCTGCTGCGGCGGCGGCCAGCCGCCCGCCCGCGGGTCGACCGGCTGCTGCGGCGGCCAGGGCTGCTGCTGCGGGTTCTGCGGGGGGTAGGGCTGCGGGGCCTGCTGCTGCGGGTACGGCTGCTGCTGCGGCGGCCAGGGCTGCTGCTGCGGGTTCTGCGGGGGGTAGGGCTGCGGGGCCTGCTGCTGCGGGTACGGCTGCTGCTGCGGCGGCACCTGCTGCACGGTCTGCTCGGAGGGCGGCACCGGCACCGGCGGCACCGCGCCGCCGGACTGCGCCTGGGCGTTCTGCTCCGGCACGGGCTGCGGCACCGGCGGCTGGGCCGGGTCCGCGGGCGGCGGCACCGGCGGACCCGCGTTCGGGACCGGCTGCGGCACCGGCGGCTGCCCGGCGTCCGGCACGGGTTGCGGCACCGGCGGCTGGGCCGTGTCCGGCACGGGCGGGGCGGGCTGCGGGGCGGACTCGGCGACCGGCGGGGTCGGCGGCACCTGCTGCGGCGCGGCCTGCTGCTGCGGCACCTGCGGCGGGGCGGCCTGCTGCTGCGGTGGCGCGGCCTGGGGCGCACCGGTGCCCGGGGCAGCGCTCTGGGTGTACCAGGACGGGGGAGTGTAATCCGGCGCGTCGGACCAGTCCTCGTCGTCCTCGGCCGCGTTGTCGCCGACGTAGACGCCGTCCCGATCGCTGCTCACTTGGGCTCCCTCGTTCTCGCCGAAGCTGCTCCGGCGGTTGCCTTCGGGCAACAAGACTAGGCCGTGAGCGGGCCCGCACTGAAGGCGGTGCCCGACCTCACGGCGGTTCGGTGCGGCCCGAAAGGGCCGTACCCGGTCAGTCCATGCGGCGCGGGCCGCCCAGGACCTGGGTCTCGGCCTCGCCCTGGTTGGTCATCACGTACTGGCGGCGCATCCGGGTCGCCCACAGCGTGACGTTGTCCGGCAGCGTCGGCAGCGTGGTGATGTCGCCGGGGCCCAGCGAGAACAGCCGCCCGACCAGTTCCGCCTCCTGCGGGGAGACCCGCTGCAGGCCCACCAGGTCCGCGGCGTTCAGCACCCGGTTGGCGTTCGGGCCCAGGTACGGCAGCACGGTCAGCGTGGTCTGCCACGGCGTCGCCGACAGCCGGCTGCGGGAGGGACGGGCGCCCAGGTCGCGCACCACCAGAACGGGCGACGCCACCGAGGCGCCCTGCGCTCCGAGCCGGCCCACCTGGTGGACCGTCACGCACGGCTGCCCGCCGCCCGCGGCCTGCGCCATCGGCGCCCAGGCCTGCGGACGGCCGGTCTCCACCGCGATCCGCGCCCCCGTGGCGGCGGCCCGCAGGGCGATCAGCTGCGCCGTCCACATGCCGCCGACCAGCACCACCTCGTACGCGGACGGCCGGAACAGGCCCATCACCGCGGGCTGTTGCTGCTGGTCCATGCCGATGACCACGCCGTCGTCGCCGACCGGGAAGGACAGCGCGGCGAGGTCCTCGACCGGCAGGACGTGCTTCTCCCGGCGCGGGCCGCGCAGGCCGAAGCCCGGGCGGATGCGGGGGGTACGGGACTGCTCGACCGGCTGCGGGGACTGGCCGTGGTAGGTCTGGTAGGCCATCAGGCGGTCCCTCCCAGGGGCAGCGTGGCGAGCAGCCCGGGGGCGTGCTCCAGGTCGAGGCGGGTCAGCGAGGTACCGGTCTGCTGGGCGCGGGACTCCACCAGGCGGCCCACCTGCGCGACCTCGCTCTCGCTGCGGCCGGTCAGCCGGACGTGGCCGCTGAGCGCCACCGAACCGCCCAGTGCCTGGCTGGCGGTGACCGAGAAGGTGGAGGCGAACGCCGGGGTGCCGGTGAGCTGGTTGACCAGCTCCGGCGCGGCGATCCGGCCGTTCCCGCCGCCGGGCCGGGACAGCGTCGGCCACTTGGAGACCCAGAAGGTGGTGTGCCAGCGGTCGTCGATCCGGCAGAACTTCGCCGACTCCTGGGCCCGGCGCGCGCCGACCCCGCCGCCGCCGGAGCCCTGCCGGCCGGCCACCGCCATCGGGTTGGCGCAGACCGAGATGGCCAGCGCCGCGATCAACTCCCGCTCGTCCAGCACGGTCGCGGTGAAGCCGGCGCTGTTCAGCCGCCCGGCCAGCTGGTCGGTGACCCGCTGCAGGGTCTTGCGGGCGCCCTCCTCGCCGCCGCCGCGGGCCAGCACGGCGGTGGCGGCGCGCTCCGGGTCGAGCTTCAGCGCGACCCAGGTCAGCCGCAGCCCGGGGGTGTGCACACCGCCGGGCACCTGCTGGTACCCGCGGGAGGCCAGCGAGTGCTCGGGCAGGTGCGGCGCCGGCGCGGGCTGGGTGTGCTGCACCAGCTGCACCGACTCCAGCGTGATGTCGTCGACCTGCAGCGCCGAGCAGATCAGGTCCAGCGGCAGCGGCGAGGCGGCCCGGCTCGGGCGCAGCGGCTGGTCCTTGGCCTGCACCAGCAGCACCGAGGTGAGGAAGGTGCCGTCGCCGACCATGCCGGTCTCCCGGCGCAGCGGACGGCCGTCGCCGAGGTCGGTCTCGGTCGCGTGGGTGTACGTCCGCAGGGCCGGCTCCAGCTCCATCACCGGCGCCAGCGCCGGGTCGGTGCCGGGCGGCGGGACGTTGTACTTCGCTTCCCGGCGGCGGGAGTTGTACGTGGAGCGGACGCCCACCGCGTCGCCGGCGGTGCGCCCGCCGAGCCGCAGCAGGGCGATCACGGTCAGCACCGCGGCGGGCACCGCGAAGACCATCGCCATCATCGTGCTGATCGTCCATCCGACCGCCACCAGGGCGGCGGCGACCTCGAGTTGGACGATCTGCTGGAGTTCCAGGCGGCGGCCGAGCAGGCCGGGCCTGGGCAGCAGCCTCATCCCGACCGGGCCGGTCGGGACGGCCGCCGGGGCGGTGCGCGCCCGACGTCCGCCCGAGGCGTCCGGCCTCCGGCCGTGCGAGGTGGAGCGTCGTGCTGGAGCGGACTGGCTTGGCATCCCCCGATTTGCCCTCTCTCTGCTGCAGATCTCTCGTCAGATCCCCGTGCCGACCCGGGTGTCGGGCCGGACGGCGCGTTCGGCGGCCCGGTTGGTGGACCGACGGACCCTACCCGTTACCGTACTCACCGTCTGCTGCCGCATCGTAGAGGGTTGACCGCACCGAGTGCCCGCCGGGTGGCAGACTCACGGACGGGACAAGCGTGTTGAGACCCGCAGGGACGGGTCGTACAGGGGAGACGGGGACGAGCATGGCATCACGCCGGGACGAGCTGAACGCCTACACCTTCGCTCGCAAGCGGATGGTCGGCGCCTTCCTGCAGCCGAGTGGCGGGGGCAACGACGAGGACGCGCCGCGCCCGGTCCGCGCGGTGCTGCCGAGCTTCGTGGTGGCGGCCGTACTGGTGGCGGGATTCGGCATGTGGGGGGTGCTCAAGCCGAGCGCCCCGCCCGGGTGGGACAGCGGCAAGGCGATCCTCCAGGGCAAGACCTCGACCACCCGGTACGTGATGCTCAAGGACGAGAAGGGCGTCGGCTACCTGCACCAGGTGCTCAACATGTCCTCGGCGCGGCTGGTGCTGCAGGCCGACGCGCCGGTGCAGATCGTCGCCGACGACGTACTGGACAAGTACCCGCACCACGGTGCGACCATCGGCATCCCCTACGCCCCGGACCGGCTGCCCAAGCCGGACGACGCGGGCAAGGCCAAGCTCTGGTCGGTGTGCGACAAGCTCGGTGAGGGGAACACCCAGGCCAACGTCAGCCAGTCGGTGTTCATCGCCGCGGACGACGAGGCCAAGACGCTCACCCAGGCCGACCGGCTGGTGGGCGACGGTCAGTCGTTGTTCGTCCAGGGACCCCAGGAGGCCGGTCACCCGGGCTCGGTGTACCTGGTCGACGGCCAGGGCAGGAAGCACGCGGTCGGCCGCCTGGACACCTCCGAGCGTGAGCGGGCGGCGCTGGAGACGGCGCTGTTCAAGCAGGACTCGAAGCCGCAGCAGGTCACCAAGGAGTGGCTGGACACCCTGGCGGACGGCGAGCCGATCGGCTTCCCGGACATCCCCGACTTCAAGAGCACCCAGGTGGTGAAGTCCTCGGTGGACCTGTCCCAGGACGCCGAGGAGAAGGTCGGCCGACTGCTGAAGTTCCAGGACAGCTACTACGTGGTGGGCCTGAACAAGCTGTTCCAGATCACCCCGTTCCAGGCCGAGTTGATCCGCCTCGACCCGGCCGAGGCGGTCGCCTACAACCAGGCCGTGCCGGTCTACGCCGAGATGAGCCCGGCCGACAACAACCGGCTCCAGTCGAAGATCGAGAAGTCGATGATGGACGTGGACAAGAAGCTGCCCCAGGTGGCGTCGCCCGCGGTCAACATCGGTGACAAGGCCCGTACGGTGATCTGCTCGACGTTCAACGGCTACGACGACCACGGCAACATCAAGCGCTCGGTGTGGGCGCACACCGAGTACCCGGCGCAGGTCAACCCGGGCGCCTCCACCGCCCACGTGACGGCGGGTCACGGCCTACTGTTCCGGGCGATGGAGGGCGACACCCTCACCCCGGACGCCGCCGCGAGCTCCGGCAGCGACTTCCTGATCACCGACGCCGGACTGCGCTACTCGCTGCCCGCCAACGCCGACGGCGGCAACGGCCAGACGGCCAGTCAGGCCCCGGCCGACCCGCAGGGCGGCGACAAGAAGAGCGCCAACGAGTCCCAGGCGCGACTGGGCTACAAGTCCGTGACGGCCGTCCAGGTGTCGAAGAAGTGGACCGACCTGGTGCCCGCCGGGCCGGTGCTCAACACCAACACCGCAGTTCAGGCGCAGAACGCCTGACGGACCGTCAACGGCCGTGCGGGAGTTCAGTGTCATGGTCTGGTAACTACCCGCTACCCGGTGTTGGGTGAGCAGCACTTGGCCGTTACAGTGCTACAGAGCACCACACCGTGGTGCCCGTACGGACGTTCCCCACAGGACGTTCGGACGATGTCTGTCTCATGGGGGACGGTGGATCATCATGGCTGGTCAGTTCAAGACGACCGCGGAGGAGATGACGGCCTTCGCGAACCGCATCGGTGAGGTCAACGCTCAGGTCCAGGGTGAGATCTCGCGTCTCAACAACCTGGTGTCGGAGATCTCCGGAAGCTGGAAGGGCGCGGCTGCCACCGCCTACCAGCAGATGCAGACCCGGGTGAACGACGACGCGTCCGCGCTGAACAAGGTGCTCGACGAGATCCGCCAGGCGATCGAGGCGACCACCAAGCTCTACTCGATGACCGAAGAGGAGCAGGCCTCGGCGGTCGGCGGCATCGGCGGCTGACGCCGGTCTCGCTGTCGTCACACGGTTCCTTAGCCGTCAACTCGCGGCCTCCACGGGGGTTGGCCGCGTATCCATCGAGAGGGAGAGTCACATGGCCGAGATCCAAGTTAGTTTCGGTACGATCCAGAACGCGGGCTCCGAGGTGCGGCAGACCGCCTCGCGCATCCAGTCGCAGCTCGACGACCTGAAGTCCGGCGTGCAGCGCATCGCCAACACCTGGGAAGGCGCCGCGCAGCAGGGTTACCAGGCCCGCCAGGCGCAGTGGGACGCCAAGGCCGCCGACCTGCAGCAGGTCCTGGGCCAGATCGCCTCCGCGCTGGACAACGCCGCGCAGAGCTACCAGCAGACCGAGAACCAGAACTCGCAGATCTGGAGCTGATCGCGGTTCGCTGGTCGGCGCGGTAGCGCTCGACACAACAGGGCGGGCGTCCACTCGGGCGCCCGCCCTGCGCGCGTGACACGGGGCGCGCGCTGATCACACGGGTGGAACTGAGGGGTGGAGTGCAGGTGTCGTCAGGATCGTTGCGCCGGGCGGGCGCGGTGCTGCTGGTGCTCGGGGTGGTCGGCTCGGCCGCAACCGTCCCGGCGTACGCGGAGCCCTCGCCGTCCCCCTCGCCGTCGAGCGGGGCCCAGCAGTGGTCGCCGATCTCGATCGCCGCGGCCGGCGACTGCAAGTTCCCCGCGGAGAACGTGAAGAGCAAGCCGTGGGCGCTGCAGCGGGTCTTCCTGGACGAGCTGTGGAAGGGCCCGGACAAGGACCATCCGCGCACCGGCAGGAACGCCGAGACCGGCAAGCCGGTGCTGGTCGCGGTGATCGACACCGGCGTGGACGCCGTCAACCCGCAGCTGGCCGGCAAGGTCCAGAACGGTGGCAGCCTGCTGAAGAACCGTCAGAACGGCGCGGTGATCGAGGGCACCGGCCTCGACGACCCGGTCGGCCACGGCACCAAGGTCGCGGGAATCATCGCGGCTTCCCCGATGGACGGCGTCGGCTTCGTCGGTCTGGCCAAGGACGCGCAGATCCTGTCGATCCGGCAGAACGACGCGGAGGGCAACGGCGACGTCGGCACGCTGGTCGACGCGATCAAGATAGCGCTCGACACGCATGTCCAGGTCATCAACATCTCCCAGGACGTCCGGGTCGAGGAGGGCAAGGCCTTCGACCACCAGAAGGAGCTGGAGGACATCCTGACCCGCGCCGAGAACGAGAACGTCGTGGTGGTCGCCTCCTCCGGCAACGACGGCAACGAGGGTCTCACCTACCCGGCCTCCTACGACACGGTGCTCGCTGTCGGCGCCTCCGACCGCAACAACGAGCGCGCGCCGTTCTCGCAGTACGGCGACTTCGTGGACGTGGCCGCGCCGGGCGTCGACATGCTCTCCACCGTCCCGAAGGGCGGCCAGTGCACCGACAACGGCACCAGCTTCTCCGCGCCGTACGTGAGCGGGCTGGCGGCGATCCTCAAGGGCGCGTACCCGCACTGGACCGCGCAGCAGATCCGCACCCGGATCGAGCAGACCGCGCAGCGCAACGAGCGGGACCGGAACAAGTTCATCGGCTGGGGCGTGGTCGACCCGGTGAAGGCGGTGGAGTCCAGCGTGGTGACCGGGCCCAGCGAGTCGCCGCACGCTGACGCCCCGGTGAAGCTGGACAGCATGCCGCTGGTGGCGCAGCCGCTCGGCCTGGCGGAGACCCAGGCCGACCGGGACCGGCGCACCGGCACCTTCGTGCTCGGCGCGGGCGCCCTGGTGGTGGCGGGCCTGGCGGGCGGCGCGATCGTCAGCCGGGACATGCGCCGGCGCCGCGGGCAGCACGAGTAGACGCAACCCCGGACGGGGGCCGGGCCCGGGAACGGGGCGGCCCCCGTCGGCATGGGAGCCGACGGGGGCCGGGGGAGCGGCCTGCGGGGGTCAGACCCGCTCGTCCTCGGGGAGGGTGATGACCCAGCGGGTCTCCTGCCGGGGACGCAGGTAGAACACCCAGTAGAGGCTGGCGGCGACGGTGATGCCCAGGGTCCACCACAGCGCGGTGACGTCCAGCTGGAAGAGGGTGTAGCCGAGCACCACGATCAGCACGATCGGCAGCGCGGGCCACAGCGGCTGGCGCCAGGCCGGCGCGTCCTTGTGGTGGCCGCGGCGGGAGAACAGCGCGGCGACGGCGACCAGCAGGTAGAGCGCGGCGACCGCGACACCGGTGATGTTGGTCAGCATGTCCTGCGGCACGAAGCAGAGCACCGCGCCGGGGACGCCGACCGCCAGGGTGGAGATCCACGGGGCGCTGAACTTGTTCAGGGTGCCGAAGGCCTTGTTGACCGGCTCCGGCCAGGCCTTGTCACGGCCGGAGGCGTACAGCACGCGGGAGTTCTGGATCACCATGACGATGCCGGCGTTGATGATCGCCAGCGCGATGCAGAGGCTGATGAAGGTGCCGACGCCGGTGTTGCTCCAGCCGATCACCAGGTCGGAGATGTTGCCGGCGGAGAGCGCGGTCAGGTCGGGGGCGCCGAAGGTGATCGCGATGACCGGGATCAGGATGATCGCGACCGACAGGCCCAGGGTCCACAGCACGGTGCGGGCGACGTTCCGGCGCGGGTTCTCCAGCTCCTCGGAGAGGTAGATGGCGGTGGAGAAGCCCTGGGTGACGAAGAGCGCGGTGCCCATCGCGGCCACGATGCCGACGCTGCCGAAGAAGCCGACGGAGGAGGTGGCACCGCTCGAGTCGGCGACCACGCCGTGCACCAGGCTGCTGACGCCCCGCTGGCCGTGACCGAAGCCGAGGAAGGACACCACGGCGCAGGCGATGACCTCGAGCACCAGGAAGATGCCGGTGATCCAGGCGTTGGCGCGCAGGTCCAGCAGGCCGGCCACGGTGGCCGCCAGCATCACCACGGCACCCGCGATCTTCGGGTCGACGTGGATGATCGGTTCCAGGTAGTCAGCGGTGCCCATGGCGATGATCGACGGCACGATCATCACGACGATCAGCGACTGGATGAAGACCAGCCAGCCCGCGAACTTCCCCGCCAGGGTGCCGACCATGGCGTACTCGCCGCCCGCCGAGGGCACCAGGGTGCCGAGCTCGGAGTAGCAGAACGCCACCGCGATGCAGATCAGCGAGCCGATGGCGATGGCCAGTGCCGTGTAGGTGCCGATGCTGCTGAACAGGTCGGGGACGATCACGAAGAGTGAGGACGCCGGGGTCACGCAGGAGAGCGTGAGCAGCGTGCCGCCTACGACGCCCAGCGATCGGGCGAGCTTCTTCGGGCCGTCCGTCGTCGCGGCGGCCCCGGAGGGGCTCGCGACCTGCGGGGGAAGCGTGTCGGTCATGGGGGGCATCCGATCCACTGAGCTGCGATGTGGGGGGTGGGAGCGGTATCGCCTCCGAAGCACGGTCCTGCGGGTTTGGTTCTGCTTCGCTCCCGATGCGCCAGGTTGCCTGGGTGGCCAGGCCCAGTCAACGCGGGATCAGCTGCGGAATCCGTTGCGAGAAGGCGGTTTCTCCTGCGGAATGCGGACCCGGAGCGCGAATGGCGCATGTTTCCGTGGTGTCAACTCGGATGAACTGCGCTTGAATCGAAGGTGAAGTGATCTGCGCGACTCCGATTCCAAGGCGGCCTCCGGAGCGGGGCGGGCGGGCCGAAGAGGGCCCCGTGGGGCCCCGACCGCCTACGGGTTTCGAAGGTCGCCTTCGAAAATTGGAAGATAACGTTATGGCACAGCCCGCCACCTGAGATGCCAGAGGGCCGGGTCCCTTGTCGGAACCCGGCCCCGGCGACCACTGCGAGTGACGACTACGGCGTCGGCAGCCAGCCCGTCTGCACCATCTGGCCCGCCGCGATCCGGCGGGAGACGAACACACCACGGCCCGGCGGCAGCGGCTGCGGCTTGACCGTGCCGAGCAGCGCGCCCTCACCCTTGTCACCCGAGAGCAGCAGGCCCTGACCGCCCAGCTCGCGCATGCGCTGCATCACCGGCTCGAACAGCGAGCGGCCGGCGCCGCCCGCGCTGCGGGCGACGATCACCCGCAGGCCGATGTCGCGGGCGAACGGCAGGAACTCGGCCAGCGGCGCCATCGGGTTGCCCGACTGGGTCGCGACCAGCTCGTAGTCGTCCACGATCACGAACATGTCCTTGCCGCTGTACCAGCTGCGGTTGCGCAGCTGCTCCGGCGTGACGTCCGGTCCCGGCAGGCGGCGTGCACAGGCGCCGCGGAGCATGTCCACGATCGCCGTCATGGCGGGTGCCGCGGCGGCGTACTCCACCAGGTACTCCGGCGGCACCACGCCCAGCAGCGAGCGGCGGAAGTCGCCGACCACGATGCCGGCCTGGTCCGGGGTGTACCGGTCGGTGATCTGCTTGATCAGCATCCGCAGCATCGCCGACTTACCGGACTCGCTCTCACCGAAGACGATGAACAGCGGGTCGGTCTCGAAGTTGACGAAGACCGGCGCCAGCTCGACCTCGTCGACACCGAAGGCGACGCCCAGCTCGGGGTGCTCGAAGCCCTTGGGCAGCGAGTTGCCGTCCAGCACCTGCGGCAGCATGCGGACCTGCGGGGCGCGCGGACCGGTCCAGGCCGCGTTCACCTGGGAGACGAAGTCGGTGACCCCGTCCGTCAGATCCTCGGTGCTGGAGCTGCCGTCGATCCGCGGCAGGCCGGACAGGAAGTGCAGCTTGCCGGAGGTCAGACCACGACCCGGGACGGACGGCACCACCGCGGACAGCTTGCGGTCGACCTCGGACTCCATCGCGTCACCGAGCTTCAGCTCGGTGCGGTTCTGCAGCAGGTCCTTCAGCGCCGGGCGGACCTCGGCGTAGCGGGCCGCGGTGATCACCACGTGCACGCCGTAGCCGAGACCGCGCTGGGCGATGTCGGCGATCACCGGCTCCAGGACCTCGAACTCCTGCTTGAAGATCATCCAGCCGTCGATGAACAGGAACACGTCGCCGAACTGCTCGTCCGGCAGCTGCCCGTTGGCCCGGCGGGTGCGGTAGGTGGAGATGGTGTCGATCCCCGCGCTGCGGAACAGCTCCTCACGGCGGTTGAGCACGCCGTGCACCTCGCTGATCATGCGGCGGACCTTCTCGACGTCCAGTCGGCCCGCCACCCCGCCGACGTGCGGCAGGTCGGCCAGTGAGCCGAAGCCGCCGCCGCCGAAGTCGAGCAGGTAGAACTGCGTCTCGACCGGCGTGTGGGTCATCGCGAAGCCGGCCACGATGGTGCGCACCAGGGTGGACTTGCCGGACAGCGGACCGCCGACGATCATGCCGTGGCCCGCGGCACCCGAGTAGTCCAGGTACATCACGTCGCGGCGCTGGTCGCGCGGCTTGTCGACGATGCCGACCGGGACGATCAGGCTGCCCAGGCGGCCGTAGTCGGGCGCGGTCAGACCGCGCTCCGGGGTGGCCTGCAGCGTGGTGAGCAGGCTGTCCATGGAGGGCGGCTCCTCCAGTGGCGGCAGCCACACCTGGTGGGCCGGCGGGCCCTGGCCGATCATCCGCGCCACGAAGACGTCCAGCATGGTGTCGAGCAGCGAGTCGTCGATCTCCTCCTCGACGATCTCCGGCACCTCCTCGACCTCCGGCTCGACCACCGCGACCTCGGCCGCGGTGAACAGCACCGGCAGGGAGGTGACCACCCGGCCGCCGACCGCGCGCACCTGGCCCGGCGGCCGGTACGGGCCGGACACGTACGCGGCCCGGAACCGCTCCATCACGTCGGAGCCGAACTTCAGGTAGCCCACGCCGGGGATCGGCGGCAGGTGGTAGGCGTCCGGCACGCCGATCGCGGCCCGCGACTCGGCGGCCGAGAAGGTGCGCAGACCCAGCCGGTAGGACAGGAAGGTGTCCAGACCGCGGAGCTTGCCCTCCTCCAGACGCTGCGAGGCGAGCAGCATGTGCATACCCAGCGAACGGCCGATCCGGCCGATCTGGATGAACAGGTCGATGAAGTCCGGCTTGGCGGTGAGGAGTTCGGAGAACTCGTCGATGATCATCAGCAGCGAGGGCAGCGGGTCGAGCGCCGCGCCGGCCGCGCGGGCCCGCTCGTACTCGTTGATGTTGGCGTAGTTGCCCGCCGCGCGCAGCAGCTCCTGACGGCGGTTCATCTCACCCTCGATCGCATCGCGCATGCGGTCGATCAGGGTGGCCTCGCCCTCCAGGTTGGTGATCACGGCCGCGGTGTGCGGCATCTCCGACATGCCGGCGAAGGTCGCACCACCCTTGAAGTCCGCGAGGACCAGGTTCAGCACCTCGGAGGAGTGCGTCACCGCCAGCGCCAGCACGATGGTGCGCAGCACCTCGGACTTGCCGGAACCGGTCGCGCCGACGCACATGCCGTGCGGGCCCATGCCCTCCAGCGAGGCTTCCTTGAGGTCCAGCCAGACGTACTCGCCGTTGCTGCCGACGCCCAGCGGGACGCGCAGCTTCTCCCGGATCGGCTTCGGCCGCCAGTGCCGGGCCGGGTCGAAGGAGCCCGGGTCGCCGGTGTGCATCATCTCGGTGAAGTCCATCGACACCAGCGACGGGTCGCCGTCGTCGTCGCCCACCGAGGCCCGGAACGGGGCCAACTGCCGGGCCAGCGCCTCGGACTGCCAGCTGGTCAGGAAGTCCGGCTTGCCCGGGTAGCTCGCCCCGGACGCCGCCTCCAGCATCAGCTCGTGCTTGCCGACGGTGATCACCAGGTGGCCGTTCGGCTCGTCCAGGTCACCCGGGACGACCTCGATCACGGTGACGCCGTGCACGCCCTCGGGACCGGCGATCACCGAGTCGGCTGGCACCGAGGCGCCGTCCATGACGACCACCAGGTGCGGCTGGTCCGCGCTCGGCGTGCTGTCCCGGGAGAAGCCCTTGCGGCCGGCCAGCTCGTTGGCCAGCAGCTCCTCCAACTCGCCCAGCCCGGTGGCGATCAGCCGCCGGGTGCCGGCGCCGTCGCTCTCCTTGCGGTGCTGGGTGTGCGGCAGCCACTTGGTCCACTCCCACTCCTCCACCGCACCCGGCGCGGCCGCGACCGCGATCATCAGGTCCTCGGGGGAGTGCAGGGTGGCCAGCTGGGCGATCATCGTGCGCACGTTGCCGTACACCGAGTCCGGGTCGCCGCAGACCGTGATGTGGTAGAAGGCGCGCAGCGACACCGCCAGCGGCAGGTCGTGCAGCGTGCCGTGGGTCTTGATGAAGGTGCCCATCGCCTCCGCGGCCAGCGGCTCCAGCTCGTCCATCGGCGCGGTCTGCGGCGCCACCAGCGGAGTCGACAGCTGCAGCGGGCCGAGGCCGACCCGGATCTGCGCGAAGTCGGAGTCGGTCGGACGGCGCTCCCACAACCGGCGGCCCTCGGCCACGATCGACCACAGCTGGTCCGGGTCCGGGTGGGTGAACAGCAGCGCCCCGCGCTGCCGTTCGGCCGTGCGGCGCACCTCGCGGCGCTTCTGCTGAAGGTACTTCAGGTAGTCCCGGCGCTCGTCCGAGGTGGCCGCGCTGCCGCCCTTGCGGGCCTTGACGATCTGCGCCACCGCCATCGCCGCGGTGGAGGCCACCATCAGGACGCCCATCATCTTCATCGGGCCCTGTGCACCCGGCGAGAAGAAGAACGCCGCCGAGCCGCCCATGCCGAGCAGCGGCAGCAGCGACATCATCCAGTCCTCGCCACCCCCGCGGGGCAGCTCGGGCGGCGGCACCAACTCGACCGCCTCGTCCGACACCGGGGGCGGGAACGCCCGCGGCGGACGCTTGACCGTCACCGTGCTCACGCGATCACCCCGCCCTCGCAGGCAGCCGCAGCGCGCGTCTCCCCGTGCTCAACGGTGCGCCCATCCCGGGCACTTGATCGGGGGCACCCCCATCGCTCGCTCACAATCCGCCCTCACGCATCTGGATACGTACGGTGAGGGCGCCCCGTATGACGCCGCCCCCGCTCCGCCGGACCGCAGGCGCGCGGGGCTGCCGCGTCTTCGACACCGCCCCCGTACGCCGTGCGCAGGGGCCGATCCTACTGCGCGCGCCGATGAAGTTCGTTCACGGGGTCGGAACCCTTCCACGGAGCGGCTTCTGAGTCCCCGTCGACGGGCCGCCGCAGCACACGGTTGCCGTGGGGGGTAAGGTGTCGCCGCGCCAACTCTCGTTCGGGCCGTGACAGTTCCGGTACCCGTCGAGACGAGGTCGCAGCCTTGCCGACACAGCCAACGAGGGGGAGAGGGCCGGTGAGCACAAACGCAGCGACCGGTTTCTGCCGGGTCACCGTAGTGGCACCGGACAGCCGGATCGACGTCGCCCTGCCGGAGGACGTCCCGCTCGCCGACATCTACCCCGAGGTGCTGCGGCTCTCCGGGCAGACCCAGGTGGACGGCACGCCGACCGGGTTCCACCTGGTCCGGCGGGACGGCACCGTGCTCGACAGCGGCCTGCCGCTGATCGCCCAGCAGGTCCGCGACGGCGACCTGCTGAGCCTGCGGCCGTTCGCGGAGTCACTGCCGCCGGCCGTCTACGACGACGTCGCCGACGCGATCGCCTCCGCGGTCGCCGCCGACCGCCGGTTCTGGAGCCCCGACCTGATGCGGGCCTTCGGCCTGATCGCCGGCACGGTGCTGCTCGTCCTGCTGGCCTTCGCGCTCTGGTTCTCCGACCTGCGGCACGACATGTACGGCCTGCCGGGGATCCTGTCCGGCGTCACCGCCGTGGTCCTGGTGACCTACGCCGGCGTGCGGGCCCGGGTCTACGACGACCACGCCGCCGCGCTCGCGCTCGGCCTCGGCGCGCTGCCGCACGCCATGCTGGCGGGCTCCGGCGTCATCGACGTCCCGCACGTCGGCGACGGACCGGGCCGGCTCCAGTTCCTGGTCGGCTGCGTCACCGTGCTGGTGGTCTCCGTCCTGCTGGTCGGCCTGCTGCCGGAGAAGGACTCGGTCTTCGTCGCCACGGCCTTCCTGGCCACTGCCGGCACCCTGGCCACCTTCGCCGCGGTGCTGCTCTCCGGCACCGCGATCACCGACATCGCCGCCGTCACCGGCGTCGCGGCGGTCGCCGTGATCGGCTTCCTGCCCGCGCTCTCCGCCCGCTTCGCCCGGCTCCCCGTCGGCTTCAGCGCCCCCGGCCAGACCCGCACCCGCGGCACCGCCTACGGCGAGGAGACCGACCGCGCCGAGACCGTCCAGTACGAGCGGATCGCCGCCCAGGCCCGCCGCGGCCACGAGGTGCTGGTCGGCCTGGTCGGCGGCGCCTCCGCCACCATCGTCGGCGCCTGCACCGTGCTCGGCTTCAGCGACCGCACCTTCGCCGAGCTGCTCGCCCTGGCGATCGGCGTGACGACCATGCTGCGCGCCCGGCTGTTCCGGTACACCGCGCAGGTCTTCGCGCTCACCATCGCGGGCCTGGCCGGCCTGTCGCTGCTGATCCTGGGCCTGTCCCTGCACACCCCGCTGCACCTGCTGACCTCCGGCGCCACCGGCGCCGACCTGCGCACGGTGTGGATGTCGGCCTCCATCGGGGCCGGCGCGGCGGTGATGGTCGCGATCGCGCTGATCGTGCCGCGCTCCGGGGTGTCGCCGTTCTGGGGCCGCATCCTGGACATGGTGGACAGCCTGATGCTGATCGCCCTGGTGCCGCTCGCGCTGGCCGTGCTGAACGTCTACAACATCATCCGCGGCGCGACCAGCTGAGCCGCGCTGGTATCGTAGGTCCGTCCGAGTCTTTTCAGAGCCTGTGTCGCCTACCAGGGTCGCTCGGCCAGTAACCGAAGGAGATGCCCGTGGCTCTCGCCGCTGACGTCAAGAAGCAGCTCATCGCCGAGTTCGGCCAGAAGGAGGGCGACACCGGCTCTCCCGAGGTTCAGGTGGCGATGCTCTCGCGCCGTATCTCGGACCTGACCGAGCACCTGAAGCTCCACAAGCACGACCACCACTCGCGCCGTGGCCTGCTGATCCTGGTCGGCCAGCGTCGCCGCCTGCTGCAGTACCTGGCCAAGAAGGACATCGAGCGCTTCCGTACCCTGGTGGACCGCCTCGGCATCCGCCGCGGTGCCGCCGGCGGCGCCCGCTGACTCCGCTCTTAGGGGCGGCTCCCCTGACCGGGGGAGCCGCCCTTCGGCGCATCCGCGCCACCCCGAAAACCACACCCTTCGGATGGACGCGAGCCGTAAAGCCGCGCTCGACGGGGTGTGAATTTGTAAGGTAAAGGGCATGCCCGCCCATGCGGGCAGCACGGCTTCACACGGAAGCCGCCCACACCGCAGGAGCGTCCACACGCCGACCGCCGCATGGCCGAGGCGCCGGTCCTCGGTAGTGGCCGCCGGGAGTCCCCGAGAAGACGGGGCCCGACCCGGTGGCTTCGATCGAAGACCGGCCCAGCTGCCCGGGCCGCAGGCAGGCAAGCGCTGGGACGCTCCTGGAAGACAGACGAAACAAAGAGGAGATCTTCCAGGTGGAAGAGAACGTTTTCTACGCCGAGGCCGTCATCGACAACGGCAGCTTCGGCACCCGCACCATCCGCTTCGAGACCGGCCGCCTGGCCCGCCAGGCGGCCGGTTCCGCCGTGGCGTACCTGGACGACGACACCATGGTGCTGTCGGCGACCAGCGCCTCGAAGCAGCCCAAGGAGCACTTCGACTTCTTCCCGCTGACGGTCGACGTCGAGGAGCGGATGTACGCCGCGGGCCGCATCCCCGGCTCGTTCTTCCGTCGCGAGGGCCGGCCCTCCGAGGACGCGATCCTCACCTGCCGCCTGATCGACCGCCCGCTGCGCCCGTCCTTCGTCAAGGGCCTGCGCAACGAGATCCAGGTCGTCGTGACCGTCATGGCGCTCAACCCCGACCACCTGTACGACGTGGTGGCCATCAACGCGGCCTCCGCCTCCACCCAGCTGGCCGGCCTGCCGTTCTCCGGCCCGATCGGCGGCGTCCGCGTCGCGCTGATCAAGGGCCAGTGGGTGGCGTTCCCGACCCACTCCGAGCTCGAGGACGCCGTCTTCGACATGGTCGTGGCCGGTCGCGTCCTGCCGGACGGCGACGTGGCGATCATGATGGTCGAGGCCGAGGCCACGACCAAGACCATCGCCCTGGTCGAGGGCGGCGCCGAGGCGCCCACCGAGGAGGTCGTCGCCGCCGGTCTGGAGGCCTCCAAGCCCTTCATCAAGGTGCTCTGCGCCGCCCAGGCCCAGCTCGCCAAGCAGGCCGCCAAGCCGACCGGCGAGTTCCCGCGCTTCCTGGAGTACCAGGACGACGTGCTGGCCGCGCTGACCTCCGCCGTCAAGGACGAGCTGGCCAAGGCGCTGACCATCGCCGGCAAGCAGGAGCGCCAGAACGAGCTGGACCGGATCAAGGGCGTCGCCGCCGACAAGCTGCTCCCGGAGTTCGAGGGCCGCGAGAAGGAGATCAGCGCCGCGTACAACGCGCTGACCAAGAAGATCGTCCGCGAGCGCGTCATCAAGGACAAGGTCCGCATCGACGGCCGCGGCGTCACCGACATCCGCACCCTGGCCGCCGAGGTCGAGGCGATCCCGCGGGTCCACGGCTCCGCCCTGTTCGAGCGCGGCGAGACCCAGATCCTGGGCGTCACCACGCTGAACATGCTGCGCATGGAGCAGCAGCTCGACACGCTCTCCCCGGAGACCCGTCGCCGCTACATGCACAACTACAACTTCCCGCCGTACTCGGTCGGCGAGACCGGCCGCGTCGGCTCCCCGAAGCGCCGCGAGATCGGCCACGGCGCGCTGGCCGAGCGGGCGATCCTGCCCGTCCTGCCGACCCGCGAGGAGTTCCCCTACGCGATCCGCCAGGTCTCCGAGGCGCTGGGCTCCAACGGCTCCACCTCGATGGGCTCGGTCTGCGCCTCGACCATGTCGCTGCTGAACGCCGGTGTGCCGCTGAAGGCCCCCGTCGCTGGCATCGCCATGGGCCTGATCTCGCAGGAGATCGACGGTGAGACCCACTACGTGACCCTCACCGACATCCTGGGCGCCGAGGACGCGTACGGCGACATGGACTTCAAGGTCGCCGGCACCCGCGGCTTCATCACCGCCCTGCAGCTCGACACCAAGCTCGACGGCATCCCGGCCTCGGTGCTGGCCGCCGCGCTGAAGCAGGCCCGCGACGCGCGCCTGCACATCCTCGACGTCATGAACGAGGCCATCGACTCGCCCGACGAGATGTCCCCGAACGCGCCGCGGATCATCACCATCAAGATCCCGGTGGACAAGATCGGCGAGGTCATCGGCCCCAAGGGCAAGATGATCAACCAGATCCAGGAGGACACCGGCGCCGAGATCACCATCGAGGACGACGGCACCATCTACATCGGTGCCGCCGACGGCCCGGCCGCCGAGGCCGCCCGCTCGACGATCAACCAGATCGCCAACCCGTCCATGCCGGAGGTCGGCGAGCGCTACCTGGGCACCGTGGTGAAGACCACCACCTTCGGCGCCTTCGTGTCGCTGATGCCGGGCAAGGACGGCCTGCTGCACATCTCGCAGATCCGCAAGCTGGCCGGTGGCAAGCGCGTGGAGAACGTCGAGGACGTGCTCGGCGTGGGCGCCAAGGTGCAGGTCGAGATCGCCGAGATCGACCCGCGCGGCAAGCTGTCGCTGATCCCGGTCATCGAGGGCGAGGAGGGCGGCGAGGCCGCCGCCGCCGAGTAATTCGCCAGAGCAACCGGTCAGGGGCGCGAGGCTCTGCTTGAGCCTCGTGCCCCTGACTCGTGCGTCAACCGACGGAGGTACCACCCCGTGGCCCAAATTCCGGCCGCGCGCCAGGCATCTGGCACCACCCGGACCCTGCTCAAGGGCGCCGACGGCGCGGGCACGGTCCGCCGCACCGTGCTCCCCGGCGGCCTGCGCGTCGTCACCGAGACCCTGCCCACGGTGCGCAGCGCCACCTTCGGCATCTGGGTCGGCGTCGGCTCCCGGGACGAGACCCCCGTCCTGAACGGGGCCACCCACTACCTGGAGCACCTGCTCTTCAAGGGCACCGCCCGGCGCGACGCCCTGGAGATCTCCGCCGCGCTGGACGCGGTCGGCGGCGAGATGAACGCCTTCACCGCGAAGGAGAACACCTGCTACTACGCGCGGGTGCTCGACACCGACCTGCCGCTGGCCATCGACGTGGTCTGCGACATGCTCACCGGCTCGCTGGTCCGGCCGGAGGACGTGGAGTCCGAGCGCGGCGTCATCCTCGAAGAGATGGCGATGGCGGAGGACGACCCGGGCGACGTGGTGCACGACCTGTTCGCCAAGGTGATCTTCGGTTCGGGCCCGCTCGGCCGCCCGATCCTGGGCACCCAGGAGACCGTCGGCGACCTGACCCGCGAGCAGATCGCGGGCTTCTACCACCGCCGCTACAAGCCGGAGAACCTGGTGGTCGCGGCGGCCGGCAACCTCGACCACGGCAAGGTGGTCAAGCTGGTCCAGAAGGCCTTCGAGCCGGTCCTGGCCAAGTCCACCGGCCACCCCGCCGAGGTCCGCCGCGGCGTCAAGGCGGTCCGCACCTCCGGCAAGGCCGCGGTGCTCAACCGCCCCACCGAGCAGGCCCACCTGGTGCTCGGCGTCCCCGGCGTGCCGCGCCACGACGAACGCCGCTGGGCGCTCGGCGTGCTCAACGCGGCGCTCGGCGGCGGCATGAGCTCCCGCCTGTTCCAGGAGGTCCGGGAGAAGCGCGGCCTGGCCTACTCCGTCTACTCCTACTCCTCCTCTTACTCCGACACCGGCCTGTTCGGCATCTACGCCGGCTGCCAGCCCAAGCGGGTCGAGGAAGTGCTGCGGATCTGCCGCGAGGAGCTCGCCCGGGTGGTCGCCGAGGGCATCACCGAGGAGGAGCTGAACCGCGCGATCGGCCAGATCTCCGGCTCCACCGTGCTCGGCATGGAGGACACCGGCTCGCTGATGAACCGGATCGGCAAGGCCGAACTCTCCTACGGCCACCACCTGTCGGTGGACGAGATGCTGGCCAAGATGGCCGCGGTGACCCTGGACGACGTGCACGCCGTCGCCCGTGATGTGCTGGGGGCGTACCGGCCCTCGCTCGCCCTGATCGGCCCGATCAACGACCGGCGGGCCGCCAAGCTCGCCGACCTGCTGGTCTGAGAGGACAACTGACATGACGCTGCGCGTCGCCGTGATCGGCGCCAAGGGCCGGATCGGCTCCGAGGCGGTCAAGGCCGTCGAGGCCGCCGAGGACATGGAGCTGGTCGCCGCGCTCGGCCGGGACTCGAAGCTGACCGAGCTGACCGACGCCGGGGTCGACGTCGCGGTCGAACTCACCCACCCCGACTCGGTGATGGGCAACCTCGACTACTGCCTGCACCACGGCATCCACGTGGTCACCGGCACCACCGGCTGGGACGACGTCCGGCTCGGCGAGGTCGAGGGCTGGCTGGCCGGGAACCCGGGCACCGGGCTGCTGATCGCGCCGAACTTCTCCATCGGCGCGATCCTCGGCATGAAGTTCTCGCAGGTCGCCGCGAAGTACTTCGAGTCCGTCGAGGTGGTCGAGCTGCACCACGACCGCAAGGCCGACGCCCCGTCCGGCACCGCCACCCGCACCGCCCAGCTGATCGCCGCGGCCCGCGCCGAGGCCGGTCTGCCCCCGCAGCAGGACCCCACCACCCACAGCCTCCCCGGCGCCCGCGGCGCCGACGTGGACGGCGTCCCGGTGCACGCGGTGCGGCTGCGCGGCCTGCTCGCGCACCAGCAGGTGATGTTCGGCGACACCGGCGAGACCCTGACGATCCGTCACGACTCGATGCACCACGCCAGCTTCATGCCCGGCATCCTGCTCGGCGTGCGGAAGATCGCCGACCACCCGGGCCTGACCTTCGGCCTGGAACACTTCCTGGACCTGTGACATGACCTCTCGCACCGGCTTCTTCGTGCTCTCCGGCGTCCTGCTGCTGGTCTCCCTGATCTGCGTCGGGGAGGGCGTCCAACTGGTCGCCACCGGCAAGCCGCTGGGCATCGGCATCGGCGTGTGCGCCTTCGTCATCCCGCTGATCGGGGTCTGGTTCCTCCGGCAGACCATCCGCTTCGGCCGGGCCAGCGAACGGCTCGCCCGCCAGCTGGAGGCCGAGGGCGGGCTGCCGGTCGACGAGCTCGTGCGCACCGGCGGCGGCCGGATCGACCGCGCCTCCGCCGACGCCGTGTTCAACCGCCGCAAGGCCGAGGCCGAGGCCGCCCCGACCGACTGGCGGAACTTCTTCCGCCTGGCCGTCGCCTACGCGGACGCGGGCGACGTGCCCCGCGCCCGCAAGGCGATGCAGCACGCCATCTCGCTGCATGACCGGGATGCCTCGGCCGCCGCCGTAGACTGACCCGTACTCTCCCCAGACCTCAGGACGTTTTCCATGCGCGCTGTCGAACCCCAGGTCCACCTCATCGCCCGCCCCGAGCTCGACTACGACGAGGTCGCGGCCTACCTGCAGGACGTCGGCGGCGAGAGCTGGCTGGAGCGCGTCGACCGCGGCGACCTGGACGACGCCCAGAACCTCGCCGAGTTCGCCGGCCGGATCTGCTACCGCTCCTGGAAGCCGGGCCTGAACCCGAACGTCACCAAGGTCCGCACCGACCAGGACGTCTACCTGAAGAACATCCTGGCCAGCGCGCACGGCTCGGTGCTGGAGCACGTCTCCTTCACCTTCGTCCTGCACAACGTCAGCCGCGTGGTCACCCACGAGCTGGTCCGCCACCGCGCGGGCGTCGCCGTCTCCCAGGAGTCGCTGCGCTTCGTCCGGCTCGACGACATCCCGTTCTGGTTCCCCGAGTGGGCGCAGGAGGACCTCGAGCTGATGACCCGGGCGACCAGCCTGATGAAGGAGATCGAGGGGTTCCAGCACTGGATGGCCGACCACTTCGGGCTGGACGAGGAGGGCGTGAAGTTCCACGAGAAGAAGGAGAAGACCTCCTTCATGCGCCGCTTCGCCCCCGAGGGCCTGGCCACCGGCCTGGTGTGGACCGCCAACGTGCGCACCCTGCGGCACGTGATCGAGAACCGCACCGCGCCCGGCGCGGAGGAGGAGATCCGGCTGCTGTTCGGCAAGATCGGCGAGCTGATGGTCAAGGAGGCCCCTTCGCTGTTCGGCGACTACACCGTCGAGGACGGCGCCTGGGTCCCCGGCTGGCGCAAGGTCTGACGCCCCGTCGGCTGCCCTGACCTGCACCGACCGGCAGATGGACGGACTGTCCGGCATGTCTGGATTGCGGCTTTCTCGGCCGCTCCATACGCTCAGGACACGGATTCCGGTGCTGCGTGAACCCCCGAGCGCGCAGCACCGGAATCCCATGTCAGGCCCGGCTCCAGGCGGTCCGGACTGTCCAAACCCTGGACCTGCGTGGCTACCGACCACCGCCCTACGAGTAGCTTTGGATTCATGGCTCCGACCTCCACACCGCAGACGCCCTTCGGCCGGGTCCTGACCGCGATGGTCACCCCCTTCACCCCCGAGGGCGCGCTCGACCTCGACGGCGCCCAGCGCCTCGCCGCCCACCTGGTGGACTCCGGCAACGACGGCCTGGTGCTCAACGGCACCACCGGCGAGTCGCCGACCACCACCGACGCGGAGAAGGCCCAACTGGTCCGGGCCGTGGTCGAGGCGGTCGGGGACCGCGCCCACGTGGTCACCGGCGTCGGCACCAACGACACCCACCACAGCGTGGAACTCGCCCGCCAGGCCCAGGCCGCCGGAGCCCACGGCCTGCTCGCGGTCACCCCGTACTACAGCAAGCCCCCGCAGGAGGGCCTGTACCGGCACACCGTCGCCATCGCCGACGCCACCGACCTGCCGGTCATGCTCTACGACATCCCCGGCCGCTCCGGCGTCGCGCTCGAACTCGACACCCTGGTCCGCCTCGGCGAGCACCCCCGGATCGTCGCCAACAAGGATGCCAAGGGCGACGTCGCCGCAGCCGCCTGGGCCATCGCCCGCTCCGGCCTCGCCTGGTACTCCGGCGACGACATCCTGACCCTGCCGCTGCTCTCGGTCGGAGCCGTCGGCGTGGTCAGCGTGGTCGGCCACGTCGTCGCCGCCGAACTGCGCACCATGGTCGACGCCTTCACCTCCGGCGACACCGCCAAGGCGCTCGCCGTCCACCAGGCCCTGCTCCCGGTGTACGCCGGAATGTTCCGCACCCAGGGAGTGATCCTCTCCAAGGCGGCGTTGAACCTGCAGGGGCACGCGGCCGGACCGCTGCGCCTGCCGCTGATCTCCGCCACGGACGCGGAGATCGCCCGGTTGAAGGAGGATCTCGCCGCCGGCGGGGTACACCTGTAACCAACAACAGACGTGCGCGCCCCCGGCTCGCCGGACCCGACCGGGTCCGCCGCTGGACCGGGACCGAAGGCGCGCGGCAATCGGCAGTCAGGTAACCACGATGGACGCACGCCATATGCCGCCGGGGGAGGAACCCCCCGGGCATATGGCGTGCGTCGTGAGGAGAGTCTTTTGAGCCACCCGCACCCCGAACTCGGCGCGCCCCCCGCACTCAAGGAGGGCGCCCTCCGCATCACTCCGCTCGGCGGTCTCGGCGAGATCGGCCGCAACATGACGGTCCTCGAGTACGGCGACCGGATCCTGATCATCGACTGCGGCGTGCTCTTCCCCGAGGACGAGCAGCCCGGCGTCGACCTGATCCTCCCGGACTTCACCTACATCCGGGACCGCCTCGACAAGATCGACGGCATCGTCCTGACCCACGGGCACGAGGACCACATCGGCGCCGTCCCGTACCTGCTCCGGGAGAATCCGGACATCCCGCTGATCGGCTCGAAGCTCACCCTCGCCCTGATCGAGGCCAAGCTCGCCGAGCACCGCATCCGTCCCTACGTCCTGGAGGTCACCGAGGGCGACCGCGAGCGGATCGGCCCCTTCGACTGCCAGTTCATCGCGGTCAACCACTCCATCCCGGACGCCCTCGCGGTCGCCGTCCGCACCCCCGCGGGCATGGTCGTCGCCACCGGCGACTTCAAGATGGACCAGCTCCCGCTGGACGGCCGGCTCACCGACCTGCCCACCTTCGCCAAGCTGGCCGAGGAAGGCATGGACCTGCTGCTGGTGGACTCCACCAACGCCGAGGTCCCGGGCTTCATCCCGCACGAGCGCGACATCTCCGCCGCGCTGCGCAACGTCTTCGCCAACGCGGACAAGCGCATCATCGTGGCCTCCTTCGCCAGCCACGTGCACCGCATCCAGCAGGTCCTGGACGCCGCGCACGAGTACAAGCGCAAGGTCGCCTTCGTCGGCCGCTCGATGGTCCGCAACATGGGCATCGCGCGCGAGCTCGGCTACCTGAAGGTCCCCGGCAACCTGATCGTCGACGTCAAGACCCTCGACGACCTTCCCGACAAGGAGGTGGTGCTGATCTGCACCGGCTCCCAGGGCGAGCCGATGGCCGCGCTGTCCCGGATGGCCAACCGCGACCACCAGATCCGCATCGTCGAGGGCGACACCGTCGTCCTCGCCTCCTCGCTGATCCCCGGCAACGAGAACGCCGTCTACCGCGTCATCAACGGCCTCACCCGCTGGGGCGCCAAGGTGGTCCACAAGGGCAACGCCAAGGTGCACGTCTCCGGCCACGCCTCGGCCGGCGAGCTGCTGTACTTCTTCAACATCTGCAAGCCGAGGAACCTGATGCCGGTCCACGGCGAATGGCGCCACCTGCGCGCCGCCGCCGACCTCGGCATCGCCACCGGCATTCCGCGCAACCGCGTGGTCATCGCCGAGGACGGCGTCTGCGTCGACCTCGAAAAGGGCGTCGCCCGCATCGTCGGCAAGGTCCAGGCCGGCTACGTGTACGTCGACGGCTCCTCGGTCGGCGACATCACCGAGGCCTCCCTGAAGGACCGTCGCATCCTCGGTGAGGAAGGCTTCATCTCGGTCTTCGTGGTGGTCGACTCCACCAACGGAAAGATCGTCAGCGGCCCGACCATCCAGGCCCGCGGCTCCGGCATCGAGGACGGCGCATTCGCCTCCGTCGCCGGCAAGCTGGAGGAGGCCCTGACCCGTTCCGCGAACGAGGGCGTCCTGGAAGTCCGTCAGGTGCAGCAGCTGGTCCGCCGCACCCTCGGCAAGTGGGTGGCAGACAACTACCGCCGCCGTCCGATGATCCTCCCGGTCGTCGTCGAGGTCTGAGCCTGATTTGACCTGGGGCAGCCCGGTGCGTAATGTTCTCCGGGTTGCCCCACGGTCGTGCGGCTTCGCTCCTGGATTCGAATTCGTTCGGATCGGGGCGGGGAAAACAGGCCGAGAAACTCTGGTAGAGTTCGGGAGCGCCGAAAGGAAAAGCCCGAAAGGGAAATCCCGAGGCGAAAGCGGATCAGGGAAAAGCGGAAACGCGGATCTGATAAGCTGGAAACACGAAAGAACGAAGCGCCCGGAAGGTCGGTCGGAAGGCCGCCTGAAGGAAGTGTCCGTTCCTTGAGAACTCAACAGCGTGCCAAAAGTCAACGCCAGATATGTTGACATCCCCGGCCTCGAAATTCTTCGGGGTTGGAGATTCCTTTTGAAGTAAAACACTAGCGAGGACGCAGTGCGCAGGGCCGCCTTATTCCGGTGGTTGCTGTGCCGCTCTTTCGTG
>NZ_JBFAQR010000037.1:0-68398 GCF_040678815.1 Kitasatospora sp. NPDC049285
GCCCGGTTACATTCCGAACCCGGAAGCTAAGCCTCATAGCGCCGATGGTACTGCAGGGGGGACCCTGTGGGAGAGTAGGACGCCGCCGAACAATCATTCAGAAGAAGCCCCCCGCCTTTCAGGCGGGGGGCTTCTTCGCGTTGTGCGGGTGCCACCGGATACCCTTCGCCAATGCAGAACCTGACGCTGACGTGGCAGACCTCGGCCGGTGCCTCCGTGGCGCTGTACGGTGCGGCGTTCGCGGTCAGGCGGGTGGGTGCTCGGCGGGCCGGCGCGGAGGCGGGGCGGGGGCGGGCGGCGGTCGCGGCGGATGTGCTGCGGGAGGCGGGGACGCTGCTGGCGTTGTTCGCGCTGTGGCAGGTGGTGGGGCACCTGTCGTTGGTGGGGACGGACAACGCGTTGGACCGGGGGGAGTGGATCCACCGGACGGAGTTGTCGCTCGGGTTCCCGGACGAGGCGTCGTGGCAGCGGGCGGTGATGCCGTACCCGTGGGTGGTGAAGGCGGCGAACTATTACTACGCGACGATGCACTTCGGCGTGATGCTCGTCGTCCTGCTGTGGCTGTTCCTGCGGCACCGGGACCGGTACGGGTGGGTGCGGACCACGGTGGTGCTGACGACGGCGGTGTGTCTGCTGGTCCAGTTCATCCCGGTGGCGCCGCCGCGGATGCTGCCGGGGAACGGGTTCGTGGACCTGGCGGCGGAGTACGGGCAGTCGGTGTACGGGACCGCGGTGGCGGGGGTGGTGGCGGACCAGCTGTCGGCGATGCCGTCGGTGCACGTGGCGTGGTGCGTGATCGTGGCGGTGGCCGTGATCACGGTGGCGCGCGGGCCGTGGCGTTGGCTGGTGGTGCTGCACCCGGTGGCGACGGTGTGGGTGGTCGTGGTGACGGCCAACCACTTCTGGGCGGACGGGTTGGTGGCGCTGGCGATCCTGCTGGTGGTGTACCTGGTGCAGTTCGCGTCCTCGGGGTGGCGGCAGGACGACGTCCGGCCCGAGCCGGTGGTGGCGTGGCCGACGGAGGGCTCCAGGCCGGAGCGGCGCTCGGTGAAGCACTGAGGCCGACGGCCGGGGGTGGAGCTCAGACCGGCTGGGCGGAGAGCAGGGCGTCGGCGAGTGCGGTGCGGTAGTACCGGCTGGCGGGGCCGGAGCGGGCGCGGGCGACCAGGCGGGCGTCGAGCAGGATGCTGAGGTGGTCGCCGATCGCCGCGGGGCTGAGGCCCGTGAGGGTGGCCAACTGGGCGGTGTCGCGCGGACGGTCCAGGCCGGCCAGCAGTTCGGCGCGGGCGGCGCCGAGCAGGCGTCCGAGGCTGGCGGGCGGGGTGCGCGGGGTGGGGACGGGTCCGGCGGAGGTCGGGTAGACCACGGTGACGCGGGCGTGGGTGTCCCGGACGAGCCAGCCGTGACGGGCGCTGCACGGGATGAACAGCAGCTCGGTGACGGCGGGTTGGCCGGTGGGCAGGGCGACGTCCGGGAGCGCGGCGGGCCATCCGTGGGTGGCGGCGTGCCGGGTGCGGGCGGCGATGTCGGCGCGGAAGGCGTGCCGTCGGTGCGGCCAGTCGGGGCGGACGACGTGCTGCCAGGTCCACTCGAGGAGTTCGGCGAAGCCGCGGGTCGCTCGGAGCCGGGTGAAGTCGGGTTCGCGCGCGTCGTCGTCCGGGCCGGGGGGCGGGAGGGGCAACTCGGCGGGCCAGGTGGCGGCTTGGCGGGTGGCGAGCCAGTCCGCGAGTGGGGGGTGGGCGTCGAGGCGCTCCAGGAAGGCGGGCTGGTGGGCGGCGAGCCAGGCGCGACGCCACGGCTCGGGGCGGATCTCGGCGAGGATGCCGACGGTGGCGATGGTCTCGACCAGCGGTGAGAGTGCGAAGCGGCACGCCGCGGGGGTTTCCGTGCTCACCTGCCAGTGCCCCATGTGCCGCCTCCGGTCGCCTCCGAACGAGACAGTAGCAATCGTGGGAGGGGGAGGGAGGGGATTGTTGGGAGGTGGGATGTGGGGGTCTTGGGGTGGGGGCGGCAGTCGCGGGAGGGGGAGGGGGAGGGGGGGATTGTTGGGAGGCGGGGTGTGGGGGCGGCGATCGCGGGAGGGGGTTCTGGGGGTGGATCAGGGGACGCGGAGGGTTGGGGGCCCGGGAGTGGGGTGTGGGGAGTGTTCGACGGTCGCGGGACGCCCGGAGGCCCGGGCGCCGTGGGGGTGGCGTCCGGGCCTCGGGGGGTGGGGCGCTTACTTGACCGGGAGTTCGACCCGGCCCCAGCGTCCGCCGGTGAGGGTGGCGGTGGCCCAGTACCAGGCGGCCAGGCCGGAGACCGCGGCGACCCAGGAGCCGGCCTTGCCCCAGCCGCTGGTCTCGCTGAGGACGCCGATGGCGCTGAGCGCCAGGGAGACCGTCAGGAGGCCGTAGACGGCGCGGGCGAGGAGGCCGGAGCCCCAGGAGGCTGCGGTGAGGGTGAGCGCGAGGAGCGCCCACAGGAGGAGGAACAGGCCCGCGGTGTTCTTGTTGGCGGCGCCGGCACCGGACCAGACGGCCCAGAACGCGCCGAGGGCGGTGAACGCGGTGCCGCTGAAGCGGTCGCCGCCGCGGAACTGCCAGAGGCCGGCGATGAACAGCGTCACGCCGCCGACCAGGTGGGCGACCGTGCCGGCGCCGCCGGCCGAGGTGCCGCTGAGGATGCCGGTGCCGAGCAGGCCGTAGGCCAGCAGGGTCAGACCGAGGGCCAGGTAACCGAGCGGACCCGCGTCTGCGGATCGGGCGTTCGCCCCGGAGGCTTCATTGCTCACCGGAGGCTCCTTTCACTCTGCGCCAGGGCATGGCGAGGTAGCCCTGAAGGGTGGGTGTGCGAAGAGTTGCGCGCGACCGGGCCGTGGGCGCACCGAAGAAGGGGGGGTGCGGCGGCTGCGGTGGAGTGAGCGACCTCGCGGCTCAGCCGCTGGTCGGTGCCCTTCCGGGGTGGAAGCCCCCGGTGCTTACGGTGTACCCAGCCCAGCCGCTATGTACCCTTGTGAATCACGCAGAATGAGCAAGTGTGAGCAAACCGTGACTAGTTCTGACGCTGGGTCGGAATACGGAGCGTCAGGATCGCCATGTCGTCGGACGGCGGCTCGGGGGCGAAGCGCTCGACGGCGCGGTGGACCCGGGCGGCGACCGCGCCGGCGGTGAGTCCGGCGCAGCCGGTGAGGACCTCGATCAGGCCTTCGTCGCCGAGCATCCGGCGGCCTTCCCGGCGTTCGGTGACGCCGTCGGTGACGCAGAGCAGGACCTCGCCGGGGGCGAGGACCAACTCCTCGGCGGTGAGGTCGAGTTCGTCCATGACGCCGAGCAGCGGCTGGGGCGAGGCGGCCTGGTCGACCTGGCCGTCGGTGCGCAGCCGCAGCGGCAGCGGGTGGCCGGCGCAGACCAGCGAGAGGGTGGTGGAGCCGTCCTCGCGCGGGGTGAGTTCGCCGTAGAGCAGGGTGAGGAAGCGGGCGCGGCTGCCCTCGTCGAGGATGGCGGCGTTCAGCCGGGTGAGGACCTGCGGGGCGGTCAGGCCCTCGCGGGCCAGCAGGCGCAGGGAGTTGCGGGCCAGGCCGGTGACGGAGGCGGCTTCGGGGCCGGTGCCGCAGACGTCGCCGATGGCGAAGCCGTAGGTGCCCTCGCGGATCGGGAAGAGGTCGTAGAAGTCGCCGCCGACCTCGTTGCCCTCGCCGGCGGCCTGGTAGAAGACGTCCACCTCGACGCCCGGGATCTTCGGCAACTCGGGCGGCAGCAGGGCGCGTTGGAAGGCCTGGCTGGTGGCGGTGCGCTCGGAGTAGAGCCTGGAGTTGTCGAGGGCCAGCGCGGCGCGGCGGGACAGGTCCTCGCCGAGTTCGAGGATCTCCTGGCGGAATCTGACGCCGTACCGGGCGCCGAGGACGAGCAGGCCGATGACCCGGTTGCGGGCGGAGAGCGGCAGTACGACCGTCTCGCCGAGCAGGCCGGCGAGTTCGGGGCTGTCGGCGAGGCCGAGCGCGCGGGCGGTCTCGGCGGGGGCGGCCCAGGGGCGGGCGCCGGGGCTGCGGACCGGGTCGGGTGCGGCGGTCTTGTCGAGCAGGGCGCGCAGCGGGTCGATGCGGTCCTCGTCCTCGTGCAGGACGAAGGCGAGTTCGGCGCCGCCGGCGGTGTCGGCGGTGGTGTACACGGCGCACCAGGAGGCGAGGGTGGGAACGGCCATCTGCGCCATCAGGGCGAGGGTCTGCTCGTGTTCGAGGGTGCCGGCCAGCAGGTCGGAGGCTTCGACCAGGAAGGAGAGCGAGCCGCGGCGCAGCCGTTCGAGTTCGCTGAGCCGGGCGCTCTCCAGGGCGAGGGCGATCCGGTCGGCGGCGAACTGGAGGCGCAGCGCGTCCTCGTTGTCGTAGCGGCCGGGTTGGGCGGCGGCGACGCCGAGGGAGCCGGTGAGGCGGCCTTCGACCTTGAGCGGGACGGTGATCAGCGAGCGCAGTTCGGTGTCGGCCAGCAGCGGGGCGCTGCCCGGGCGGACGGCGAGGTCCTCGTGGACGGCGGGCAGCCGGGCGGAGTCGTAGCGGCCGGCGCCGATGGCGTCGATCGGCAGCCGGGCGAAGCGGCGGGTGGGGCCCGGCAGGCCGGTGGCGGCGCGCAGTTCGAACTCGGTCTCGTCCTCGCTGGTGAGCAGCAGGTAGGAGGCGTCGGCGTCGAGCAGGTCGCGGGCGCGCTCGACGATGCGCTGGAGCAGGCTGGAGAGGTCGTCGGGGGAGACCGGGCCGACCAGCAGATCGAGCGGTTCGACGGCGGTGGCGGTGGTCTCGACGCTGGTGCCGGGGCTGCGCAGGACGGCGCGGTCCTGCTCGCGGACCAGCAGGCACAGCACGGTGGGGACGCCGTCGCTGTCGCGCAGCCGGACGTGCGCGCCGTAGACCGGGCGGACCACGTCGTCGGTGGTGCGGACGGTGTAGCTGCCCTCCCAGCGGGCCAGGCGCAGGGTGTCGCCGAGGCCGAGTCCGGGGGTCTGCGGCCAGATCGCGAACTCGGCCCAGGGACGGCCGAAGACGGCGTCGGCGGGGTGCTGGAAGAGCGCTTCGGCGTCGGCGTTCCAGTGCCGGACCCGGCCGTGCTCGTCGAGTTGGACGACGGCGACGCGGACCGGGCCGTCGGCGGCGGGGAGTTCGCCGCCGGGGAGGCTGGGCAGCGCGTAGCGGGTGCCGGGCTGCTGCTCGGCCAGGGCGAGCCGGAACCACACGGTCTTCCGGCCGGCCGCGTACTCGACGCCCCAACTGCTGGACAGTGCGGAGCACATGAGCAGGCCGCGGCCGCCCTCGCCGTCGGGGTCGGCGTACCGGTCGGAGTTGAGGGTGACGTTGGCGAAGGACGGCAGGCCGCGTTCGGGGTGGCGGTCGGTGACCTCGATCCGGACGGTCTCGTCCTCGCGCAGGCAGGCGACCTCGGCGGCGGTGCCGGCGTGCACCACGGCGTTGGTGACCAGTTCGCTGACCAGCACGACGGCGTCGTCGACGACCTCGGGCAGGTCCCATCCGAGCAGGGCGTCCCGGACGAAGCCGCGGGCAGCGGCGGCCGACCGGTCGACCGGTTCGAAGGTGGCGGCTGCGCGCGCGGTGACCACGGCCACGTCTCCTCTGCTCTGGTCCGGTGTCTGTCTGGTCCCCCGGGCGGCGTGCTGGGGCCCGGTGCGGCCCTCCACCCTACTTTCCGGTTGGTACCCAGTGGGCCCGGGGACCTGAAACAAGCCCCAGGGGGTGATTTCGTTCACCACTTTCGTCGCCGACCTGGAAAACCCTGGGCAACCGGCCCGTCACCGGGTGCAGGTGCTGTCACACTGGGGGGTCCGTGTGCCGTGGGCCGCCTCCGGGTGGCCGGGTACGCGGCGCGGGAGCGGCGGGCCGGTCGCCGGTCCTTCCGCGGCGGTGAACAGTGATGAGCTGGGAGGGCCCCGTTGAGTTCGGCGACCAAGGACGTTTCCGGTACGACGACGACGCCTGCGGCGCGCGGCAGCCGGTCGGCGCCGCCGTCGCGGGCCGGCGGGCGCCGCTCGGGTCCGGGCCGCGGCGCGGAGCCCGCGGAGCTGCGCAAGCTGCTGGCCGCGCTGACCGCGATGCGGGACGGCAACTTCCGCCGCCGGCTGACCTTTCCCGGCGACGGCCTGCTGGCGGAGATCGCCGCGGTCTTCAACGAGGTGGCCGAGCGCAACCAGCACCTGACGGGTGAACTGGCCAGGGTGCGGCGGGCGGTGGGCCGGGAGGGCCGGCTGTCCGAGCGGCTGGAGACCGGGGTCGGCGAGGGCGCCTGGATGGCGGCGGTCGACAACTGCAACGCGCTGATCGACGACCTGGCGCGGCCGATGGCGGAGGTCGGCCGGGTGCTGTCGTCGATCGCCGAGGGCGACCTGACGCAGAGCATGGAGCTGCGCTCGGTGCACACGACCGGCGCGAGCTACCCGCTGCGCGGCGAGTTCCTGAAGGTCGGCCGGACCGTGAACGGACTGGTCGACCAGCTCAGCGAGTTCACCGACGAGGTGACCCGGGTGGCGATCGAGGTCGGCACCGAGGGCAAGCTCGGCGGGCAGGCCCGGGTGCGCAGCGTCTCCGGTTCGTGGAAGGACCTGTCGGACTCGGTCAACACGATGGCGGGCCGGCTGACCGCGCAGGTCCGCAACATCGCCGAGGTGACCACCGCGGTGGCCCGCGGCGACCTCTCCCGCAAGGTCACCGTCGACGTGGACGGCGAGATGCTGGAGCTGAAGAACACCGTGAACACCATGGTGGACCAGCTCAACTCCTTCGCCGCGCAGGTCACCACGGTGGCCCGCGACGTGGGCACCGAGGGTCGGCTGGGCGGTCAGGCGCAGGTGTCGGGCGTCGCGGGCGTGTGGCGCGACCTGACCGACTCGGTGAACTTCATGGCGGCGAACCTGACCGCGCAGGTCCGCAACATCGCCGAGGTGACCACCGCGGTCGCCAAGGGCGACCTGTCGCGCAAGATCGAGGTCGACGCGCGCGGCGAGATCCTCGAACTGAAGAACACCATCAACACGATGGTCGACCAGCTGTCGGGCTTCGCCGAGCAGGTGACCCGGGTGGCGCGCGCGGTCGGTACCGAGGGCATCCTGGGCGGCCAGGCGCAGGTGCCGGGCGTGGCGGGCGTCTGGAAGGACCTCACCGAGAACGTCAACTCGATGGCGAACAACCTGACGTCCCAGGTCCGCAACATCGCCCAGGTGACCACCGCGGTCGCCAAGGGCGACCTGTCGCAGAAGATCCAGGTCGACGCGCGCGGCGAGATCCTGGAGCTGAAGAACACCATCAACACGATGGTCGACCAGCTCGGCGCGTTCGCCGACGAGGTGACCCGGGTGGCCCGGGACGTCGGCACCGAGGGCATCCTCGGCGGCCAGGCCAGTGTGCCGGGGGTCTCCGGTACCTGGAAGGACCTCACCAACAGCGTCAACCTGATGGCCAACAACCTGACCAGCCAGGTGCGTTCGATCGCCGAGGTGACCACCGCGGTGGCCCGCGGCGACGTCTCCAAGAAGATCACCGTCGACGCCAAGGGCGAGATCCGCGAGCTGGTCACCACCGTCAACACCATGGTGGAGCAGCTGTCGGCGTTCGCCGACGAGGTGACCCGCGTGGCCCGCGAGGTCGGCACCGACGGCATCCTGGGCGGTCAGGCGCGGGTCTCCGGCGTCTCGGGCATCTGGCGCGACCTGACCGACAACGTCAACCTGATGGCGTCCAACCTGACCTCGCAGGTGCGCAACATCGCCGAGGTCGCCTCCGCGGTGGCCCGCGGCGACCTGTCGAAGAAGATCGCCATCGACGCGGCCGGCGAGGTCGCGGCGCTGGCCGACACGCTGAACACGATGGTCGACCAGCTGTCGGCCTTCGCGGTCGAGGTGACCAGGGTGGCCCGCCAGGTCGGTACCGACGGCATCCTGGGCGGTCAGGCGGGCGTGCCGGGCGTGGCCGGCATCTGGAAGGACCTGACCGAGAACGTCAACCTGATGGCCAACAACCTCACCGGCCAGGTCCGCAACATCGCGCTCGTCATCACCGCGGTCGCGCGCGGCGACCTCTCGCAGAAGATCGACGTCGACGCCCGCGGCGAGATCCTGGAGCTCAAGACCAGCATCAACACGATGGTCGACCAGCTCTCCGCCTTCGCCGACGAGGTCACCCGCGTCGCCCGCGAGGTGGGCACCGACGGGCGGCTCGGCGGCCAGGCCCGCGTCCCCGGCGTGGCCGGCACCTGGCAGGACCTGACCGAGTCGGTGAACGAACTCGCCAACAACCTGACCCGCCAGGTCCGCGCGATCGCCCAGGTCGCCACCGCGGTGACCCGCGGCGACCTGTCGCCCCGCATCACCGTGGACGCGTCCGGAGAGCTCGACGAGCTCAAGGACAACATCAACCAGATGATCGCCAACCTGCGCGAGACCACCCGGACCAACAAGGAACAGGACTGGCTGAAGACCAACCTGGCCCGGATGTCCGGTCTGCTGCAGGGCCGCCGCGACCTGTCCGCGGTCGCCTCGCTGATCATGAGCGAGCTCACCCCGGTGGTCTCCGCCCAGCACGGCGCGTTCTTCCTCGCCCAGCCCGCCGGCCGCACCGCCGAACTGGTCACCGAGGACGACGACGAGAACGACATCGTGCTGCGGCTGATCGGCTCGTACGGCTACCACCGGCGCACCATGCCGACCACCTTCCGGCTCGGCGAGGGCCTGATCGGCCAGGCCGCGGTGGAGAAGCGGCCGATCGTGCTGAAGGAGACCCCGCCCGGCTACCTGAAGATCTCCTCCGGCCTCGGCGAGTCCTCCCCGGCGCACGTGGTGGTGCTGCCGGTGCTGTTCGAGGGCCGGCTGCTCGGCGTGATCGAACTGGCCACCTTCTCCAGCTTCACCGCGGTCGCGCTGGACTTCCTGAACCAGATCGCCGACCAGATCGGCGTCACCGTCAACACCATCTCGGTCAACACCAAGACCGAGGGCCTGCTCCTCGAGTCCCAGCGCCTGACCGCCGAACTCTCCATGCGATCGGCCGAGTTGGAGGCCCGCCAGGAGGAGCTGGAGCGCACCAACGAGGAGTTGCAGGAGAAGGCCGAGCAACTCGCCCAGCAGAACCGCGACATCGAGATCAAGAACAGCGAGATCGAGGAGGCCCGGCAGATCCTGGAGGAGCGCGCCGAGCAGCTCGCGCTGGCCTCCCGGTACAAGAGCGAGTTCCTCGCCAACATGTCGCACGAGCTGCGCACCCCGCTCAACTCGCTGCTGATCCTGGCCAAGCTGCTCTCCGACAACAACGAGGGCAACCTGTCCGCCAAGCAGGTCGAGTTCGCCGAGACCATCCACGGCGCGGGCTCCGACCTGCTGCAGCTGATCAACGACATCCTCGACCTGTCCAAGGTGGAGGCCGGCAAGATGGACGTCCGCCCGGCCAAGATCGCCCTGGTGCAGCTGGTCGACTACGTGGAGGCGGCGTTCCGCCCGCTGACCGTGGAGAAGAACCTGGACTTCGCGGTCCGGGTCTCCCCGGACCTGCCGGTCACCCTGCACACCGACGAGCAGCGCCTGCAGCAGGTGCTGCGCAACCTGCTGTCCAACGCGGTGAAGTTCACCGACGCCGGCGCGGTCGAGCTGATGATCCGTCCGGTGGGCGGCGACGAGGTCCCGCAGCACGTGCGCGAGCAACTGCTGGAGTCCGGCACCATGGACGACCCGGACGAGCTGCTGATCGCCTTCTCGGTCGCCGACACCGGGATCGGCATCCCCGGCAACAAGCTGCGGGAGATCTTCGAGGCGTTCAAGCAGGCCGACGGCGGCACCAGCCGCAAGTACGGCGGAACCGGCCTGGGCCTGTCGATCAGCCGGGAGATCGCCAGGCTGCTCGGCGGCGAGATCCACGTCGGCAGCGAGCTCGGCGTCGGCTCGACCTTCACGCTCTACCTGCCGCTGCGCAGCGAGGGCCCCGAGCCGGTCACCCTGGAGCGCGCGGGCGCCCCGCGCGCCGCCGCCGAGCCCCAGCGCACCCCCGCCGAGCAGTGGACCCAGGAGGCCCGCGAGCTGGTCGAGGAGCGCCGCCGCGGCACCGCCGAACGCCGCCGCGCCACCCGCCCCGAGGACGCCCCGCGCCAGGCCGAGGAGACCGTCCCGCGGCAGGGCGACGCCCGCCCGGCGCCCGGCGTCCCGCCGCGCTTCGACGGCGAGCGGGTGCTGATCGTCGACGACGACATCCGCAACGTGTTCGCGCTGACCAGCGTGCTGGAGCAGTACGGCCTGACCGTGCTGTACGCGGAGAACGGCCGCGAGGGCATCGAGATGCTGGAGCAGCACGAGGACGTCGCCCTGGTGCTGATGGACATCATGATGCCGGAGCTGGACGGCTACGCGACCACCGAGCAGATCCGCCGGATGCCGCGGTTCTCCGGGCTGCCGATCATCGCGCTGACCGCCAAGGCGATGAAGGGCGACCGGGAGAAGAGCCTGCAGGCCGGCGCCACCGACCACATCACCAAACCGGTGGAGACCGACCACCTGCTGGCGGTGATGCGCCAGCACCTCCCCGTCGGGTAACCGCCGCCCGCCCGGGGCGCCCTCGCTGGCGGCCCCGGCCGGGAACCCGGTAGGGTCACCCGTCGTTGCCAACAGTGACCGGACGGTGACGGCCGGCACCGGGCCTGTGGCAGGCAAGGGGGTACGGCTAGCATGACCGGGGTAGTGAGGGGCGACGCACTGGTGTCCGCCCTCGGGAAACAACCGGCAGGAGGGCGGGTCCTGGTGCAGAAGGCGAAGATCCTCCTGGTCGACGACCGGCCGGAGAACCTGCTCGCACTCGAGGCGATCCTCTCCGCGCTCGACCAGACCCTGGTGCGCGCCGCGTCCGGCGAGGAGGCGCTCAAGGCGCTGCTCACCGACGACTTCGCGGTGATCCTGCTGGACGTGCAGATGCCCGGCATGGACGGCTTCGAGACGGCCGCGCACATCAAGCGCCGCGAGCGGACCCGGGACATCCCGATCATCTTCCTCACGGCGATCAACCACGGCCCGCACCACACCTTCCGCGGCTACGCGGCGGGCGCGGTCGACTACATCTCCAAGCCCTTCGACCCGTGGGTGCTGCGCGCCAAGGTCTCGGTCTTCGTCGACCTCTACATGAAGAACTGCCAGCTCAAGGAGCAGGCGGCGCTGCTGCGGCTGGAGCTGGAGGCCGGTGAGGGCCCGGCGATCGGCGGGGCGCTGCTCGGCGAGCTGTCCGCCCGGCTGGCCGCCGTCGAGGAGCAGGCCGAGGCGCTGACCAAGCAGCTGGACGCCGCCGCCGACAGCGGCGCCGCGGCCACCGCGGCCCACCTGGAGCGCAAGCTGGCCGGCCTGCGCCGGGCGCTGGAGGCGCTGCGTCCCGGCAGTAGCTGACGGGTCGTCGGCTCCGCCCGTCCGGGTGATATCGCGCAGCCTGACGGCGCGTCGGCGACACAACCCGCCGAAGTGCGCCCGCGCATGTCCGGCGCAGGGGTGCGCCGGTAGGCTGCTGTCCCATGGCCACACGATCGCCCGGAAGCGCCGCCGCACGCACCGCCAAGTCCGGGCCGGCCAAGAAGGCACCGGCGAAGAAGGTCGCCGCGCCCGCCAAGAAGGCGCCGGCGAAGAAGGCGGCCGCGAAGAAGACCGCCGCCCCGCCGCCGCCCCCGCCCCGGCCGATACTCTTCCGCGCCGTGCGCGCGGTCTGGCTCGGGGTGGCGCACTCGGTCGGCGCGGTCTTCCGCGGCTTCGGCCACGGCGCCCGCAACCTGCACCCCGACCACCGCAAGGACGGCGTCGCGCTGCTGCTGCTGGCGCTCGGCCTGGTCACCGCGGCCGGCACCTGGTTCAGCCCGCAGGGCTGGCTCGGCGAGGCCGCCACCAACGTCGTCTCCGGCCTGTTCGGCCGCCTCGACGTGCTGGTGCCGTTCCTGCTCCTCGCGGTCGCGGTGCGGCTGATGCGCCACCCCGAGGGGCCGGAGGCCAACGGCCGGATCGCGATCGGCCTGACCACCCTGGTGGTCGGCGTGCTCGGCCTGGTCCACATCGGCTGCGGGGCGCCCGCGATGGGCACCGGCGCGACCCGGATCCGGCAGGCCGGCGGCATCCTCGGCTGGGCCGCGTCCACCCCGATGATGGCCGCGGCCGGCCCGCCGCTGGCCGTCCCGCTGCTGCTGCTGCTCGCCTTCTTCGGCCTGCTGGTGGTCACCGCCACCCCGGTCAACCGGATTCCCGACCGGCTGCGCCAGGTCGGCGTGCGGCTCGGCGTGGTCGAGCCGCTGCCCGACGGCGCGGTGTCCTCCGGCGGCCGCGCCTACTCCACCGCCCCGCCGGAGGACGCCGACCCGGACGCGCTGCCGATCACCATCGACGACGACGAGCTCTCCGCCCGCCGCCGGCGCCGCCGCCGCAAGTCGGATCCGGCCGAGTCGGCCGCCGCGCCGGTCTCCTTCGACAAGGACCCGTACGCCACCCGCGACCTGGCCGCCGGCGTCGCCGCCGACCTGGACGGCGCCCTGCTGTACGGGGTGCCCGGCTCGCCCGCGGTGGCCAGCATGCTCGGCCAGGTCAAGGACGCTGTGCCGGATTCGACCACGGGCGCACCGCCCGAGGAGTCGTGGACGCCGGAGGTGCCCGCCGCGCGCGCCTCGGACGCCCCCGACGGCCACGGCGACGCCCCCGCCCGGATGGAACAGCTCCAGCTGTCGGGCGGCGTCGGTTACTCGCTGCCCCCGCTCGACCTGCTGGAGCGCGGCGCCCCCGCCAAGGTCCGCACCCAGCTCAACGACGACGTGAAGGCCCAGCTCACCGGCGTGTTCTCCGAGTTCAAGGTGGACGCCCGGGTCACCGGCTTCACCCGCGGCCCGACGGTCACCCGCTACGAGGTGGAGCTCGGCCCGGCCGTGAAGGTCGAGCGGATCACCGCGCTGGCGAAGAACATCGCCTACGCGGTGGCCACCCCGGACGTCCGGATCATCTCGCCGATCCCCGGCAAGTCCGCGGTCGGCGTGGAGATCCCCAACCGCGACCGGGAGATGGTCACCCTCGGCGACCTGCTGCGCTCGCGCGCCGCCGCCGACGACCAGCACCCGATGGTGGTCGGCATGGGCAAGGACGTCGAGGGCCACACCGTGATGGCCAACCTGGCGAAGATGCCGCACGTGCTGGTGGCCGGCGCGACCGGCGCCGGCAAGTCGTCCTGCATCAACTGCCTGATCACCTCGGTGCTGATCCGCGCCACCCCCGACGAGGTCCGGATGGTCCTGGTCGACCCCAAGCGGGTCGAACTGACCGCCTACGAGGGCATCCCGCACCTGATCACGCCGATCATCACCAACCCGAAGAAGGCCGCCGAGGCCCTCCAGTGGGTGGTGCGCGAGATGGACATGCGCTACGACGACCTGGCCGCCTTCGGCTTCCGGCACGTCGACGACTTCAACGCGGCGGTGCGGGCCGGCACCGTGCAGCCCCCGCTCGGCAGCGAACGGGAACTGACGCCCTATCCGTACCTGCTGGTGATCGTCGACGAGCTGGCCGACCTGATGATGGTCGCCCCGCGCGACGTCGAGGACTCGGTGGTCCGGATCACCCAGCTCGCCCGCGCCGCGGGCATCCACCTGGTGCTGGCCACCCAGCGGCCCTCGGTCGACGTGGTCACCGGCCTGATCAAGGCCAACGTGCCGTCCCGGCTGGCCTTCGCCACCTCGGCGATGGCCGACTCCCGGGTCATCCTGGACCAGCCCGGCGCGGAGAAGCTGATCGGCAAGGGCGACGCGCTCTTCCTGCCGATGGGCGCCTCCAAGCCGGTCCGCATGCAGGGCGCCTTCGTCACCGAGGCGGAGATCGCCAAGGTGGTCCAGCACTGCAAGGACCAGCTGGCCGCCCGCTACCGCGAGGACGTGGTGGTCGGCGGCGGGCCGAAGAAGGAGATCGACGAGGAGATCGGCGACGACCTGGACCTGCTGATCCAGGCCGCCGAACTGGTCGTCAGCACCCAGTTCGGCTCGACCTCGATGCTCCAGCGCAAGCTCCGGGTCGGTTTCGCGAAAGCCGGCCGTCTCATGGACCTGATGGAATCCCGCGGGATCGTGGGTCCCAGCGAGGGCTCCAAGGCCCGCGACGTGCTGATCAAACCCGACGAACTCGACGGTGTACTGATTACTCTGCGCGGGTAACCGACGGGTGGTGCAGCACGCTCGCGTCGGCCGGGTGACCACCCGTCAACTCCGGCCGACGACTGTGGCTCGTTCGGGCCCCCTCCGGTTGAGAAACGTTACGCCACCACCCCTAGACTGGTCTCTCAGCAGGTGGCCTCACGCTCGAAAGGCGCGCCCAGTGACCATCGGCAAGACCCCCCGTCGTGCAGCTCCCGGCTCCGCCGTGCCCGCCTCCGGTGCCCCGGAACGCACCGGCGAGGACGGGCCGAGCATCGGACGGGTGCTCGCCACCGCCCGGATCGACGCCGGACTGACGGTCGACCAGGTCAGTACCCAGACCCGGATCCGGGTGCCGATCGTGCACGCCATCGAGTCCGACGACTTCGAGCGCTGCGGCGGCGCGTTCTACGCCCGCGGCCACCTGCGGCTGATCGCCCGCGCCGTCGGCGTCGACGGCGAGGCCCTGGTCGCCCGCTACGACGGCGAGTACGGCCACGGCTCCGCGCCGAAGGCCAGCCAGCTGCTGGACGCCGGCCCGATCAAGGTCACCGACCACCGCCGGCCGAACTGGACCGCCGCGATGGTCGCGGCGATCGTCGCCGTGGTCGGACTGATCGGCTACAACCTGGTCGGCTCCTCGTCCTCCGGCGGCAACCAGCCCGGCAGCGCCAGCGCCCCGCTGCCCTCCGGCGCCTCCGCCGCGGCCACCCTGTCCGCCTCCGCGCAGCCGCCCGCCCCGGCCCCCAGCGTCGCCGCGATCGCCGCCGCCCCGGCCGACAAGGTCACCGTGAAGCTGGTCGCCGACAAGGACAAGAGCTGGGTCACGGCCAAGGACGGCAGCGGCAAGTCGCTGTACTCCAACAACCTCGAAGCCGGCCAGGACCAGACGTTCACCGACCCGAAGAAGATCACCCTGGTGATCGGGAACGCCGGCGCCGTCCACCTGTTCGTCAACGGCAAGGACCTCGGACCGGCCGGTCAGGACGGGCAGGTCGTGCACCTCACATACACCCCCGGCGACCCGCAGGCGGGCTGATCCGGGCCTCCTGATCGAGGCTCGCGCCCTCCGGGGGGAACGCCACCGGGGGGCGCGCGTTAATCTTGGCGTCATGCCTGAACCCCGCACTGTCGCCCTGGTCACGCTCGGATGCGCCCGCAACGAGGTGGACTCCGAGGAACTCGCCGGGCGACTGGAGGCCGACGGCTGGCGGCTGGTGGACGACGCCAGCGAAGCCGACGTCGCCGTCGTCAACACCTGCGGGTTCGTCGAGGCCGCGAAGAAGGACTCCGTCGACGCCCTGCTCGAGGCCAACGACCTCAAGGGCCACGGCCGCACCCAGGCCGTGGTCGCGGTCGGCTGCATGGCCGAGCGCTACGGCAAGGAGCTCGCCGACGCCCTCCCCGAAGCCGACGGCGTGCTCGGCTTCGACGACTACGCCGACATCTCCACCCGCCTGAACACCATCCTGTCCGGCGGCCACGTCGAGGCCCACACGCCGCGCGACCGCCGCAAGCTGCTGCCGCTCACCCCGGTCGAGCGGCAGGCCGCCGCCGCGGCGGTCGCGCTGCCCGGCCACGGCGCCCCCGAGGACCTCCCCGAGGGCGTGGCCCCCGCCTCCGGCCCGCGCACCCTGCGCAAGCGCCTGGACGCCTCCCCGGTCGCCTCGATCAAGCTCGCCTCCGGCTGCGACCGCCGCTGCTCGTTCTGCGCCATCCCGGCCTTCCGCGGCTCGTTCATCTCCCGCCGCCCCAGCGACGTGCTGAACGAGGCCGTGTGGCTGGCCGGCGAGGGCGTCCGCGAGGTCGTCCTGGTCTCCGAGAACAACACCTCGTACGGCAAGGACCTCGGCGACATCCGCCTGCTGGAGACCCTGCTCACCGAGATCGCCGCCGTCGACGGCATCGAGCGGGTCCGGGTCAGCTACCTGCAGCCCGCCGAGATGCGACCGGGCCTGATCGACGCGATGACCGGCACCGACAAGGTGGTGCCGTACTTCGACCTCTCCTTCCAGCACTCCGCGCCCGCGGTGCTGCGCCGGATGCGCCGCTTCGGCAGCACCGAGCAGTTCCTCGGCCTGCTGGAGTCGATCCGCGCCAAGGCCCCCGAGGCCGGCGCCCGCTCCAACTTCATCGTCGGCTTCCCCGGGGAGACCGAGGAGGACTACGCGGAGCTGGAACGGTTCATCACCCACGCCGGCCTGGACGCCATCGGCGTCTTCGGCTACTCGGACGAGGACGGCACCGAGGCCGCCGGCTACGACGGCAAGATCGACCAGGACGTCGTCGACCAGCGCGTCGCCCGGCTCTCCCGGCTCGCCGAGGAGCTCACCGCGCAGCGCGCGGAGGCCCGCATCGGCAGCGAGGTCACCGTGCTCGTGGAGTCCGTCGAGGACGGCGTGGTCGAGGGCCGCGCCGCCCACCAGGCCCCCGAGACCGACGGCCTGACCACGCTGCTCGGCGTCGAGAACCCGGTCGTCGGCCGGTTCTACCGCGCCGAGGTCATCGGCACCGAGGGCGTCGACCTGGTCGCCGAGGCGCTGCAGGCCACCGGAGCGGACGTATGACCAAGGGGCCGGGGGCCCCGGCCGCCACCCGGCCGACCCCGGCCGCCGCACCCCCGCCGCCCGGCGTGTGGAACATCGCCAACGTGCTGACCATGTTCCGGCTGCTGCTGGTCCCGGTCTTCGTCGCGCTGCTCTTCGCCGGCGGCGGGCACGACCCCAAGTGGCGGGCCTTCGCCTGGGCGGCCTTCGCCATCGCGATGATCACCGACGTCTTCGACGGCGAACTGGCCCGCCGCAAGGGCCTGATCACGGACTTCGGGAAGATCGCCGACCCGATCGCCGACAAGGCGATCATGGGCGCCGGCCTGGTCGGCCTGTCGATCCTCGGCGACCTGCCCTGGTGGGTCACCGCCGTGATCCTCGCCCGCGAACTCGGCATCACGCTGATGCGGTTCTGGGTGATCCGCTACGCCGTCATCCCGGCCAGCCGCGGCGGCAAGCTGAAGACCCTCACCCAGGGCATCGCGGTCGGCATGTACGTCCTGGTGCTCACCGGCCCGCTGGCCACCGCCCGCGCCGTCGTGATGGGCGTCGCGGTCGTGCTCACCCTCGCCACCGGCCTGGACTACGTCGTCCAGGCGGTCCGGCTGCGCCGCGAGGGCCTGGCCCGGGAGCGCGCCGGTGAGTGAACCGGCGGGCCTGGCGGCGCTGGCGCTCGACGCCCTCAAGGCGGAGGGCGCGACGCTGGCGGTCGCCGAGTCGCTCACCGGCGGGCTGCTGGCCGCCACGCTGGTCGACGTGCCCGGCGCCTCCGCGGTCTTCCGCGGCTCGGTCACCGCGTACGCCACCGAGCTGAAGGCCTCGCTGCTCGGCGTCGACGAAGGCCTGCTGGCCGTGCACGGGCCGGTCCACCCCGTGGTGGCCCGGCAGATGGCCGAGGGCGCGCGGCGGCTGCTCGGCGCGGACTACGCCCTCGCCACCACCGGCGTGGCCGGCCCCGACCCGCAGGACGGGCAGCCCGTCGGCACCGTCCACGTCGCGCTGGCCGGCCCGGCGGGAACAGAAGCCAGGCCGCTCCGGTTGTCGGGGGGGCGTGCCACCATCCGACAGGGGTCGGTGGCCGCCGCTCTGGAGCTGCTGCTGGAACGGCTAGCGCCCGAGGCCCGGCCGCGCTGAGCTTTGCGGAAAACCGCGAAGGCGCGGCATCAAGCGGAGGATCGTGTTACACCGGATGCTCCGGCTGGCAGGAACAGCAGGACGACATCCCGTCGGAATCCCGACCGGTGCCGGACATCTGCCCGTCACGGGTGGTTCGGCGGCCAGGATGGGGAAGAACAGGGGAGGGGACGCCTTGCAGCCCAGAGTGAACACGACCCCGGTCCCCGCACGGGATGCAGACAAGGCGGTACGGTGGGGTCGTGACATCTCGATCCGCAGTCCGAGGAGGGAGGCACCGATGATTCTGCTCCGTCGCCTGCTGGGCGATGTGCTGCGTCGGCAGCGCCAGCGCCAGGGCCGCACACTCCGCGAGGTGTCGGCAGCTGCCAGAGTCTCGCTCGGGTACCTCTCCGAGGTCGAGCGGGGTCAGAAGGAGGCGTCCTCCGAGCTGCTCTCCGCCATCTGCGACGCGCTGGACGTGCGGATGTCGGAGGTCATGCGCGAGGTCAGCGACGAACTGTCGCTCGCCGAACTTGCGGCGATGGCCACCCTCTCCGAGGGTGATCTGCTGAGGCCGGTGCTCGAACCGGTTCCGCTGCCGGCCCCCGGCGTCGACCGGTCCGGATCCATCTCGCCCAAGGCGGCGATGGACGTGGTGGCGGCCTGACCGGACCTCGACCGCCCCGCCACGACGCGGGGCGCCGGGTGAAGGAGGGTCCGCGATGCGAAGTGCACTGCTGCTCGGTACGTCGGCACTGGCCGGCCTGGGCTTGATACTGCTGCTGACGGGCGGCACCGCGATTCACGGCGGTGCCGCCCTCGGCATGCTCGCCGCGGGCTGGTGGGGGATGGGGCTGATCCCGGTGCACGCCCGGCAACAGCCCGAGCCCCCGGTCACCCGTCGGCAGGATCGCGAAGCGGACGAATGACGCGTCCCGCGCTGCGCGTCAGCGTTTGCGGTAGCCCTTCGGGGTGGCGTGGAAGCCGGCGGCTTCGAGGTGGGGGCCGAGCGGGCTGGTGAGGGCCGGGTGGCCGTTGACGCGTTCGATGGTGAGGGGCGGGACGAGCGCGGCGAGGGCGGCGGTGAGCGGGGCCTCGTCGGTGGTCCAGGCGAGCAGGGACTTGCCGCCGCGCTCCAGGTAGAGGACCAGCTCGCCGTCGACCAGGGCGACCAGGGAGCCGGCCTTGCGGGCGGGGCGGTGGGCGGCGGTGGTGTCGGCGGGGGGTTCGGGCCAGGACAGCGCGGCCCCGTAGGCGTTGGCGGGGTCGGCGGCGGCCAGCACGAGGGCCTGCGGGGCCTCCGCGGGGGCGGTGGAGGACCAGTCGCCGGTGGCGCGCTCCAGTCGGGAGTTGACGGAGCGCAGGCGGTCCGCGGCGCCGTCCATGGCGAACTGGGCGCCGCCGAGGCCCTCGACGAAGTAGCCGCGGCGGGCCTTGCCGCGTTCCTCGAACGCGGCGAGCACCCGGTAGACGCCGGCGAAGCCGCCGGTGACGCGTTCGGCGGCGACGGTGCCGCGGGTGAGGATGCCGTGCCGGTCGAGCAGCGCCTGGGCCTGGGCGGCGGCGCGGACGGTCGGGTCGCCGCCGAAGGACGGCAGCAGGGACCAGCGGCCCGCGGCCGTCGGCGGGCCGGAGCGGGAGGCCGGGCGGGACAGGCCGCGTGCGGCGCCGCTGTAGCGGCCGCGCGGGGTGGAGCGCGGTGCGCGGTGCGCGGTGGAGCCGGCGGTGCGGCCGGAGCCGAGCAGGCCGCGCAGCGGGGCGAGGGTGTCGTTGGTGACGTACCCGGCCCAGACCAGGTCCCAGAGGGCTTCGACGATCTCGGCGTCGGGGGTGTCGGGGACCCGTTCGGCGAGCTGGCGGAAGAACGCGCCGTAGCCGCCGGTGAGGGCCTCCAGCAGGGCGGTGTGGACCGGGCCGGGGGTGAGCGGCAGCGGCTCGGGGCGCAGCAGGTGGGCGTTCTCGGGCAGGTGGAGGCTGATCCAGCCGTCCTTGCCCGGCAGGGCGCCCGCGCCGGACCAGCCGATCTCGCCGGCGGCCATCAGCTCGTCCAGCAGGCCGGGGGAGTAGTCGGCGAGCCGGGCGGGCAGGACGAGCTTCTCCAGCGCGGAGGCGGGCAGGGCGGTGCCCTGGAGCTGTTCGACCACCCGGTAGAGGCCGTCGGCGCCGCGCAGGCGGTGCCCGGCGAGGTGCTGCCACTGCGGGAGGAAGGCGGCCAGGGCCCTCGGCGGGACGGCCTCGACCTCGTGGCGCAGCGCGGCCAGGGAGCGGCGGCGCAGGCGGCGCAGGACGTCGGCGTCGCACCATTCGGGGGCCACGGCCGTGGAGTCGGGCCGGAACTCGCCCTGGACCAGGCGGCCGGCGGCGGTGAGGCGGTGCAGGGTGCCGGTGACGACGGCGCTGCCGAGGCCGAAGCGGTCGGCGGCCTGCTGGGCGGTGAACGGGCCGTGGGTGCGGGCGTAGCGGGCCAGCAGGTCGCCGAGCGGGTCCTTGACGGGCTCGGTGAAGGCCTCGGGGACGCCGACGGGCAGCGGGGTGCCGAGGGCGTCGCGCAGGCGTCCGGCGTCCTCGACGGCGGCCCAGCGCAGGATGCCGCCGATCCGGACCTGGATGGCGCGGCGGGCGGACTCCAGCTCCAGGGCCCAGAGCGGTTCGGCGCCGCGTTCGGTGAGTTCGGCCTCGCTGAGCGGGCCGAGCAGGCGCAGTGCGTCGGCGACGCCCTCGGCGTCCTTGATCCGGCGTTCGGGGGTGCGGCGCTGGAGTTCGGCCTCCAGGTCGGCGAGCACCTGGGGGTCGAGGAGTTCGCGCAGTTCGGCCTGGCCGAGCAGTTCGGAGAGCAGCCGGGAGTCCAACGACAGGGCGGCGGCGCGGCGTTCGGCGATCGGGGAGTCGCCCTCGTAGAGGAACTGGGCGACGTAGCCGAACAGCAGGGAGCGGGCGAACGGCGAGGGTTCGGGGGTGGTGACCTCCACCAGGCGTACCGCGCGGGACTCCAGATCGCCCATCAGCTCGACCAGGCCGGGGACGTCGAAGACGTCCTGCAGGCATTCGCGGACGGCCTCCAGGACGATCGGGAAGGAGCCGTACTCGGCCGCGACCTCGAGGAGTTGGGAGGCGCGCTGGCGCTGCTGCCAGAGCGGGGTGCGCTTGCCGGGGTTGCGGCGGGGCAGCAGCAGGGCGCGGCCGGCGCACTCGCGGAACCGGGCGGCGAACAGGGCGGAGCCGCCGACCTGGTCGGTGACGAGCCGTTCGATCTCGCCGGACTCGAAGACCGCGGCGTCCGCGCCGACCGGGGCGTCGTCGGCGGGCGGGGCGCTACTGCCGTACGAGGTAGTGGTGGCTGACGGGAAGTCGGCGAGCAGGTCGGCGTCGGGCAGCCGCAGCACGATGCCGTCGTCGGCGTGCATCACCTGCGGGTCCAGGCCGTGCTTCTCGCGCAGCCGGGCGCCGATGGCCAGTGCCCACGGGGCGTGCACCTGGGCGCCGAACGGGGAGTGGATGACGATCCGCCAGTCGCCGAGCTCGTCGCGGAAGCGCTCGACCACGATGGTGCGGTCGTCGGGCAGGTGGCCGCAGGCGGCGCGCTGTTCGGCGAGGTAGGCGAGCAGGTTGCCGGACGCCCACTCGTCGAGGCCGGCCTCGCGCAGCCGGGCGGTCGCCGGTTCGGGGGCCATCGCGCCGAGTTCGCGGACGAACGCGCCGACCGCGCGGCCGAGTTCGAGCGGGCGGCCGAGGGTGTCGCCCTTCCAGAACGGGAGCCGGCCGGGGACGCCGGGGGCGGGGGTGACGAGGACCTTGTCGTGGGTGATGTCCTCGATCCGCCAGGACGTGGTGCCGAGGGTGAAGACGTCGCCGACGCGCGACTCGTAGACCATCTCCTCGTCGAGCTCGCCGACCCGGCCGCCGCCCTTCTTGGGGTCGGCGCCGGCGATGAAGACGCCGAACAGGCCGCGGTCGGGGATGGTGCCGCCGGAGGTGACGGCGAGGCGCTGGGCGCCGGGGCGGCCGGTGACGGTGGCGGCGACGCGGTCCCAGACCAGGCGGGGGCGCAGCTCCGCGAAGGCGTCGGAGGGGTAGCGGCCGGCCAGCATGTCGAGCACGCCGTCGAAGGCGGACTGCGGGAGGGTGGCGAACGGCGCGGCGCGGCGGCAGACGGCGAGCAGCTCGTCGACGTCCCAGGTGTCCAGGGCGGTCATCGCGACGAGTTGCTGGGCGAGGACGTCCAGCGGGTTGCGGGGGATGCGCAGCGCCTCGATCCGGCCGGCGCGCATCCGTTCGGTGACCACGGCGGACTGCACCAGGTCGCCGCGGTACTTGGGGAAGACCACGCCGGTGGAGACCGCGCCGACCTGGTGCCCGGCGCGGCCGACGCGCTGCAGTCCGGAGGCGACCGAGGGCGGCGACTCGACCTGCACGACCAGGTCGACGGCGCCCATGTCGATGCCCAGCTCCAGGCTGGAGGTGGCCACCACCGCGGGCAGCCGGCCGGCCTTCAACTCCTCCTCGACCAGGGCGCGCTGCTCCTTGGAGACCGAGCCGTGGTGGGCCCGGGCCAGCACCGGCGGGGCGCCCGCGGCCGCGCCGGAGCCGCCCATCAGGTCGGCGGGGGAGTGCGCCTCGGGCAGCGGCGCGCCGGTGGCCCGCTCGTAGGCGATCTCGTTGAGCCGGTTGCACAGGCGCTCGGCGAGGCGCCGGGAGTTGGCGAAGACGATGGTCGAGCGGTGCGCCTGGACGAGGTCGACGATCCGCTCCTCGACGTGCGGCCAGATTGAGGACTGCTTCTGCGGGTCGCTCTCGTCGGCGGGCGTGGCGGGCAGGTCGGCGAGGTCCGGGACGGGCACCACGACGGAGAGGTCGAAGCGCTTGTCGGCGCCGGGCTGGACGATCGCCGCGCCGCGCTGCGGGCTCAGGTAGCGGGCCACCTCCTCGACCGGGCGGACGGTGGCGGACAGGCCGATCCGGCGGGCCGGGCGGTCCAGCAGCTCGTCCAGGCGCTCCAGGCTGAGTGCCAGGTGCGCGCCGCGCTTGGTGCCGGCCACCGCGTGCACCTCGTCCAGGATCACCGTGTCGATGCCGCGCAGCGCCTCCCGGGAGGCGGAGGTGAGCAGCAGGAAGAGCGACTCGGGGGTGGTGATCAGGATGTCCGGCGGGTGGGTGGCGAAGCGGCGGCGGTCGGCGGCCGGGGTGTCGCCGGAGCGGATCGCCACCTGCACCTCGGGCTCCGGCAGGCCGAGCCGGACGGCGGCCTGCCGCAGGCCGGCCAGCGGGGCGCGCAGGTTGCGCTCGACGTCCACCGCGAGGGCCTTCAGCGGGGAGATGTAGAGCACCCGGCAGCGGCGCTTGGGGTCGGCGGGCGGCGGGGTGGCGCTGAGCCGGTCCAGGGCGGACAGGAAGGCCGCGAGGGTCTTGCCGGAGCCGGTCGGGGCGACCACCAGGACGTCGGTGTCCCGCCGGATCGCCGCCCAGGCCTGCGCCTGCGCGCCGGTGGGCGCGGCGAACGCCCCGGTGAACCAGGCCCGGGTGGCCGGGGCGAAGCCGTCCAGCGGGTCCGCGGCGTCGGCCGGGGGCGGGGCGTCGAGCGGGTCAGGGGCGGAGGAGGCCATGCCCCCATGGTGCCGCGACACGCTGACAGGTCACGGGGAGGCCACCGTCTGACGCATTTCGACAGGATAAATCGTACAAATCGCTCATATGGTGAAGATTCGGACTCGATCCTCCGGAGTCCGGCCCTGCCTGACGAGCGGAGACCGTGCGATGGAGCAGGTGAGCCAGGCCCGCGGCAGCACCCCCCGGCGTCGCCGCAGCATCCGCGTGCTCGGCGCGGCGCTGCTCACCGCCCTGGTACTCGGCGGCGCCGTGCCGTACGTGACCGGCGCGAGCGGCAGCTACCTCAGCTACCTGGTGCTCGACCAGCGCACCGACGCCGACGGCGCCCGGCACGCCGCCGACGAGGCCCGGGCGCTCGGCGGCCAGGTCGTGCAGGACTACCCGCAGATCGGCGCGGTGCTGGCCTACGCCAGCGGCTCCTTCGCCGACAAGCTGCGCGAGCGCCCCGGCATAGCCGCCGTCGGCGCCACCCGCACCGCCGCCGTGCCCTCCCCGCCGCGGCCGCTGGCCGGCGCCGCCTTCGGACACGGGGTGGTCAGCGCCGCCGCGAAGGCGGCCGACGCCGCCGACGACAGCACCGCCACCCTCCCCGACCCCGCCGAGCAGAGCGACTGGAACCTGGCCATGATCGGCGCCACCGACCGGGCCACCGGCTACTCCGCGTTGCTCCGCGCCCCGGTGGTCGACCAGAGCTCCGTCCACACCGCGGCCCGCCCCGGCGCGCTGCCCGGCCCGCAGCAACTGGCCAAGGTCACCGTCGCGGTGCTCGACTCCGGCGTCGACGACACCCACCCCGACCTGCGGGCCGCCGTAGACCCGACCGCCTCCGCCTCCTGCGCCGACGGCCGCCCCGACTCCCGCAGCGGCGCCTGGCGGCCCGACCCCGGGGTCACCGAGAGCGGCCACGGCACCCACGTCGCGGGCATCGTCGGCGCCGCCCGGGACGGCCACGGCGTCACCGGCGTCGCCGCCGGCGTGCGGATCGCCGCCGTCCGGCTGCTCGGCCCGCTCGGCCAGTACTACGCCGAGAACATCGTCTGCGGGATGATCTGGGCCGCCGACCACGGCGCCAAGGCGATCAACGACAGCTACTTCGCCGACCCGTGGAAGTACAACTGCCCGGAGAACGCCGACCAGGCCGCGCTGATCGCCGCCGTCGGCCGGGCCGTCGCCTACGCCCAGCACAAGGGCGCCGTGGTGGTCGCCTCGGCCGGCAACGACGGGCAGGACCTGACCGCCGGGCGCGCCGACCACCGCAGCCCCAACGACCGCGCCTCCGGACCTCCGCAGGACCGCGACCTGGGCACCGAGTGCATCCGGCTGCCCGGCGAGCTGCCCGGCGTGGTCACGGTCAGCGCGGTCGACCGGCGCGGCCTGCCCACCTCGTACAGCAACTACGGGCGCGGCAAGATCTCCATCGCGGCGCCCGGCGGCGACCCCGACGGCGGCCCCGCGAGCGCGATCGTCTCCGACTGGCCGGGCGGGCAGTACGCCGCGCTGGCCGGCACCTCGATGTCCGCCGCGCACGTCACCGGCGCGGTCGCGGTGGTCGCCGCGGAGCACCCCGACTGGGGCCCCGACAGGATCACCACGGCGCTCGCCCAGGCCGCCGCGGCCGGCTGCGGACAGTTGCTGCCGGTCGGCTGCCAGGACCGCGAGTTCTACGGCGCGGGCGTGCTCGACCTGCCGCGCTGACCGGGCGCCCGCGGGCGACACGGGACACCGCGGGCGGCGTTGGATACTGGGGCGCATGAGGCTGACCGAGTTCTGGCGACGGATGTACCTGCACTTCGGCGAGGCGTACGCGGAGTCGTTCGCCTCGGACCACGTGATGGCCGAACTCGGCGGGCGCACCGTGCGGCAGGCGCTGGACGCGGGCTGGGAGGCCAAGGACGTCTGGCGGGTGGTCTGCCTCACGCAGGGGGTGTCGGCGCAGCTGCGTTGACCGGTTTCGGCCGGAGGTGGGCGAGACTGGCCCGGTGGTGAGCAGCGCTGAGACTCCGGACCGATTCTCCGACGACCAGACCGCCGTGGGCGCCGCGCCAAGCGGCGAGCCGGGCGAGCCGGACGCGCCCGCCCTGGCGCGGGTGCTCCGCCGGGCCGAGCTCGGCGGCGGGGCGATGCCGCGCTGGCTGCCCAAGGCGATCCTGCTGGCGCTGCTCGGCGTCGGCCTCTTCCAGCTCGCGGACTGGGCCTTCCACCAGCTGATCGACCTGTTCGTGATGCTGCTGGTGGCGTTCTTCCTGTCGCTGGCGATGGAGCCCGCGGTGGACCGGATGGCCGCCCGCGGGGTGCGCCGGGGCCTGGGCACCTTCCTGGTCTTCATCGGCCTCGGCGTCGCGGTGGCCGGCTTCCTCACCGCGCTCGGCACCCTGCTGGTCGACCAGGTCAGCCAGGTCGCCACCCGGCTGCCCCAGCTGCTGCAGGACCTGATCGACTGGATCAACCACACCTTCCACGCCACCCTGTCGCTCGACCAGCTCCAGCACCAGGTGCTCAAGGACTCCGGCACCATCGAGAAGTACGCCCAGCAGGCCGCCGACAACGTCTGGGGCGTCACCGGCACCGTCATCGGCGGACTGTTCCAAGCCTTCACGGTCGGGCTGTTCACCTTCTACTTCACCGCCGAGGGCCCGCGGGTGCGGCGCACCGTCTGCTCGCTGCTGCCGCCGTCCAAGCAGGGCGAGGTGCTGCGGGCCTGGGAGATCGCGCTCGCCAAGACCGGCGGCTACCTGTACTCCCGGGCGCTGCTGGCACTGGTCTCCACGCTCGGGCACTGGGCGTTCTTCGCGATCATCGGGCTTCCGTACGCGGCGGCGCTGAGCGTCTGGGTCGGCGTGATGTCGCAGTTCGTGCCGACCATCGGCACCTACCTGGCGGGCGCGCTGCCGGTGCTGGTGGCGCTCACCGTGCGGCCGGTGGACGCGCTGTGGGTGCTCGGCTTCGTGATCGTCTACCAGCAGATCGAGAACTACCTGCTGCACCCGCGGATCACCGCGAAGACCGTCGACGTGCACCCGGCGGTGGCCTTCGGCGCGGTGATCGCGGGGGCGGCGCTGCTGGGCGCGGTCGGTGCGCTGATCGCCATCCCGGTGGCCGCCACCCTGCAGGGCTTCGTGGGGACGTACGTGCGCCGATACGAGGTGGAGGACGACCCGCGGATCGACCGCGGCGAGGAGCGGCGGGAGCGCCGCCGGCAGACCGTGCGGCGGCTGCGGCGGATGGTGTCGGGCGGCCCGGGCCAGCAGGAGCGGGGTGGCTCCGGGGAACGGCCCGGGGACTGACCGCGCTCCGGCTTCACCCCCGGGCGCTCAGCCGCACGCGCAGACGGCGCGGCGCGAGTGTCGCCCCCCGCGTCCAGGCGACCGGACGGCCGTCGGCGGGTGCCATGCGCCAGCGGGCGGCGATCGAGGCGACCGCCAGCACGGCCTGGGTCATGGCGAAGGTGTCGCCGATGCACTTCCGGGCGCCCTCGGCGAACGGGATGAACTCACCCCGCGGCGACCTGCCGCGATCGTTCGGCCAGCGGTCCGGGTCGAACACCTCCGCATCGGGGTAGAGGTCCGGGTTCAGGTGCAGCTGGAGGGAGCTGTAGATCAGCGTGGTGCCGGCGGCGAGCGCATGTCCTCCGAGCACGGCGTCCCGGGTGGTCGTCCGGGTGAAGAACCAGGCCGGTGTGTACCGCCGGAGCGTCTCGGTGACCACGCGCCGCGTGTAGTCCAGGTCGGGAATGTCCTCCCAGGTCGCCGCGCGGCCCGCCAGGACGGTGTCCACCTCCTGGTGCAGTCGGCGCTCCACCTCGGGGTGAGCCGTCAGGACGTACATGACGGAGGCCAGCAGTGAGCCCATGGTCTCGATCGAGGCGACCATGATGTTGACGATCTGGTCGTAGGCCTCGGCCTCGCTCAGCGGCTGGGCGTCGTCGTCCCGCGCGGCCAGCAGCAGCGAGAGCAGGTCGCCGTGATCGACGCCGCTGCGCTGGTAGGCGGCGATGTGCTCGCCCGCGATTCGGCGGAGCCGGGCGTTCGCCCGGTCGTACTGCAGCCTGCCCGGTGTGGGCAGCCGGTCCAGCGGGGCCGGCGTCAGCATCCGCTGGTACATGCCCTTCAACACCCGCTGGATGGTGGTGCAGAGTTCGAGCCGGTTCGCCTTCCCGTCCGCCGAGCCGAACATGGTGGCACCGGCGATCCTGGCCGCCAGCTCGTGCGTCGCGAGGGAGACGTCGACGACGTCGTGCTCGCGCCACTCACTGACGACCTCGGCGATCTGGGCGGTCATCATCGCGGCGTAGCCGGGGATCCTCGACCGCTGGAACATGGGCTGCATCATCCGCCGCTGCCGCCGGTGATCGCCGTACGGGCAGGTGACCAGGCCGTTTCCGGCGAACTCGCGAGCCCGGTCGTAGAACGGGCCGCCCTTGTCGAAGATCCGGTCGTTGAGCAGCAACTCGTGGACCAGCTCGGGGTGGCACACCACGACCGCGCTGATCGGGCCGATCTTGACCCGCACCAGGTCGCCCTGCGAGGTCAGGCTCCGTACGAAGCCCTGCGGATCCCGTAGCCAGGACAGTGCGTGACCGATGACCGGGAGCCCTCCGGTGGCCTGACTCGTGGTGAAGCTGGCGGTGGTGGCGGTGCCCACGGCGGATCCCTTCGCTGGACGCTACTCGGGAACACGGGCGCGGCACGGGTGCGGTTCACGCGACGGCCGTTGAACCCGGGCCGTTCGGTACGCGTGTCACGTGGAGAGGTCGACGAGAGAAGACGAGGTGTCCGTGTCCCCTTCCCGGATGGTCCACGAGGAACTGTGCGCCGGGATCCCGCGGATCCCGGCGTCGGAGGCGTTCGAGCACGAGGACGTCCTGAGCGAGTGGCTACGGGAGTGGCTCGCCGCCCACGGTCTGGTCGCCTCGCCGACGGGCTGGCAAGCGATCGCAGCGATCCGCATGCCCCTGTTCACCGCGTACTACAGCCCGATCTGCCGGTCGCGCGACGACACCCGGCTCTACTGCGCGTGGATGACCTGGCTGCACCTGTTCGACGACCGGTTCGACGCCGCGCCGCTGTCGTCGGACGCCGACGCCGCCAAGGCCGTCGTCGACCACTACCTGGAGACCAACGAGGCGCTGCGGAGCGGCCGCCCGTCGCCTGCGCCCACCGATCCCTTCGCGCGGGCCTTCGCCGATCTGGTGTCCTGGACCTCCCGGGGAGCCGGTCCGGAGTGGCGGGGGCGACTGCTCAGCGAGATCGACGTGTGGATGCGCAGCTATCCGGAGGAGACCGTCCACCGCAGGGACGGGCTGGTCTTGGCCCCGGACGAACTCATCGCCCTCAAGCGGAGATGCATGGCGGACCCGCTCTCGCTCGAACTGCTCCAGCGCGTGGGCACCGGTGAGCTCTCCTCGCCGGTACGGGTGCTGCTCGATCCGCTGGTCCAGCTGACCGCCGACATCAAGGGCGCGATCAACGACATCGCGTCCCTGGAGCGGGAACGGGCCTGCGGGGACAACCACAACCTGGTGATCTCGCTGATGCACCACCGCGGGCTGAGCGAGTCGCAGGCGACGGCGGAGGTCGCGCACAGCGTACGGCAGTGGGTGGCGGAACTCGGCGAGCTGGCACGGGACCTGGCGGAGCAGCTCCCGCCGGGGGACGAACGGGCGGCGGCGGTCTCCTGGATGGCTGCGAGCTGTAGCAGCGTCCGGGGGTACCACGACTGGCTGCTGGAGACCGGGCGCTACGCCTCGGCCTGAGTCGCTCCCGTAGGGTTGGAATCGAACGCATGTTCTTTGTACTCTTCGGCGAGGAGTTTTCCACAGGCTGAGCCCGATCGGGGCCGATTGTCGGTGGGACGCGCTAGCGTCGGTGACGATGAAGCGCACAGCACAGAACCCGAGGGTGGAAGCCATGGCAGGAACGGACCGCGAGAAGGCCCTGGAGGCCGCGCTCGCCCAGATCGAGCGGCAGTTCGGCAAGGGCTCGGTGATGCGTCTCGGGGAGAAGGCGAACGAGCCGGTCGAGGTGATCTCCACCGGGTCCACCGCCCTCGACGTGGCGCTGGGCGTCGGCGGTATCCCGCGCGGCCGGGTGATCGAGATCTACGGACCCGAGTCCTCCGGCAAGACCACGCTGACCCTGCACCTGGCCGCCAACGCGCAGAAGGCCGGCGGCACGGTCGCCTTCGTCGACGCGGAGCACGCGCTCGACCCCGAGTACGCCAAGAAGCTCGGCGTGGACACCGACGCCCTGCTGGTCAGCCAGCCGGACACCGGCGAGCAGGCGCTGGAGATCACCGACATGCTGATCCGCTCCGGCGCGATCGACCTGGTGATCATCGACTCGGTGGCCGCGCTGGTGCCGCGCGCCGAGATCGAGGGCGAGATGGGCGACTCGCACGTCGGCCTGCAGGCCCGCCTGATGAGCCAGGCGCTGCGCAAGATCGCCGGTGCACTGAACCAGTCCAACACCACCGCGATCTTCATCAACCAGCTGCGCGAGAAGATCGGCGTGATGTTCGGCTCCCCCGAGACCACCACCGGTGGCCGGGCGCTGAAGTTCTACGCCTCGGTGCGTCTGGACATCCGCCGCATCGAGACCCTGAAGGACGGCACCGAGGCGGTCGGCAACCGCACCCGCGTCAAGGTGGTCAAGAACAAGGTCGCCGCGCCGTTCAAGCAGGCCGAGTTCGACATCCTCTACGGCGTGGGCATCAGCCGCGAGGGCGGCCTGATCGACATGGGCGTGGAGCACGGCTTCATCCGCAAGTCCGGCGCCTGGTACACCTACGAGGGCGACCAGCTCGGCCAGGGCAAGGAGAACGCCCGCAACTTCCTGCGCGACAACCCGCAGCTGGCCGACGAGATCGAGGTCAAGATCAAGGGCAAGCTCGGCATCGGCCCGAAGCCCCCGGCCGCCGCCGAGGGCGAGGCCGCCCCCGCGGTGGAGATCCCCGCCGCCGCCGCGCCCGCCAAGGCCGCGGCGAAGAAGACGGCGGCCGCTGCCAAGGGTTGAGCCGTTGACGCACCATCACAGCAGTGAGCACCCGGCACCGGGCCCGTCCGAGGACGAGCCCGGTGCGGGCGTATGGGAGCAGGAAAGCCCCGCCCCGGTCGGGCCGCCGGACTGGTTCGCGGCCGTGGCTGAGGAGCCGGACGAGGTCGGGCCGGACGAGGTCGGGCCGCCCGAGTGGTTCGCCGCGGCGGCCGAGGAGCCCGAACTCGGGGAGCCGGCGGCCGGGGAGTTGCCCGGGCTGGTGCGGGCGTCCGAGCTGGCCGGGGGGCGGCGGCGCCGGCGCAGTGCGCTGGGGGAGCTGCCGGTCGGTCCGGCGCGCGGCGCGCAGGACGAGGAGCTGCCGCGGGAGCGGCGTGCGCGGCGGAAGGCCGGGTCCGAGGCCGGGACCGAGTCCAGCACGAAGGCCGAGTCCGGCGCGAAGGCCGAGGCGCAGGGCGATCCGGCCGAGCGGGCCCGGGACATCTGCCTGCGGTTGCTGACCGGGGCGGCGAAGTCCCGCAAGCAGCTGGCCGATGCGCTGAAGCGGCGGGAGATCCCGGACGAGGTGGCCGAGGAGGTGCTGTCCCGGCTGGAGGAGGTCGGGCTGATCGACGACGCGGCCTTCGCCGAGGCCTGGGTGGAGTCCCGGCACGCGGTGCGCGGGCTGTCCCGGCGGGCGCTCGCCCAGGAGCTGCGGACCAAGGGCGTCAGCGGCGACACCGCGGAGCGGGCCCTGGCGCAGGTGGACGAGGAGGACGAGTCCGCGGCCGCCCGGGCGCTGGCGGCCCGCAAGCTGCGCTCCACCGCCGGCCTCGACCGCGAGGTGCGGATCCGGCGGCTGGTCGGGGTGCTGGCCCGGCGCGGCTACGCGGAGGGTCTGGCCTACCGGGTGGTGCGGGAGGCCCTGGACGCGGAGGGGGTTGACGACTCGTCAGTGGGGGAAGAAAGCGATCCCTGGTGACAGTTGATCAGATCATCGGAGCCAGATCTCGATCGCATCTTGACCGTTTCGTAACCTCCGCCTAGCCTCACAGTCAGTGGTAGGACGATCGCGGAGGTCGCCTCAGCGGCAGCATGCGCAGGACGGGGAGTGGCCGGATGGGGATCGCTCAGAGCGCCGGATCGGGTTCCTCCCTGCTGCTGGCGGCACTCGTCCTGATCGGGGCGCTGGTGCTGGTGCTGGCCGCCGGATTCCTGATGCTCCGCCAGCGCCGCGCCGAGCTCGACCGCCGTGAGCAGCGCCTGACCGCCGAACTCGCCCGGCTGCACCTGCACGAGGACGAGCTGGCCGCCCGCGCCCTCGACGCCGAGCGGGTGCGCGACGAGCTCGCCGGCCGGACCGCCGAGAGCGTCCGGCAGCTGGAGCGCACCGCCGGGCTCACCGCCGAGCAGGCCCGCGGCGAACTCGTCCGCGCCGCCGAGTCGGAGGCCCGCCGGGAGGCCGCGCTGACCGTCCGGGAGATCGAGCGGCGGGCCGTCGACGAGGGCGAGGGCCGGGCCCGGGAGATCATCGCCGCCTCGATCCAGCGCCTCGCCGTCGAGCACACCTCGGACTCCGTGCTGACCACCCTGCGGCTGCCCAGCGAGGACATGAAGGGCCGGGTGATCGGCCGTGAGGGCCGCAACATCCGGGCCTTCGAGGCGGTCACCGGCGTCAACCTGATCGTCGACGACACCCCCGGACTGGTCCAGCTCTCCAGCTTCGACCCGGTCCGCCGGGAGGCCGCCCGGCTGACCCTGGAGTCGCTGCTCACCGACGGGCGGATCCACCCGGCCCGGATCGAGGAGGCGCACGAGCGCAGCCGGGGCGAGGTCGAGCGGCTGTGCGTGCGGGCCGGCGAGGACGCCCTGCTGTCGGTGTCGGTCGGCGGCGGCGAGATGTCGCCGGAACTGGTGCGCACCCTCGGCACCCTGCGGTACCGGACGTCGTACGGGCAGAACGTGCTCGGGCACCTGGTGGAGTCCGCGCACCTGGCCGGGATGATGGCCGCCGAGCTGGGGGTCGACCCGGAGCCGGTGCGGCGGGCCGCGCTGCTGCACGACATCGGCAAGGCGCTCAGCCACCGGGTGCCGGGCAGCCACGCCGCGATCGGCGCGGAGTTCGCCCGGCGGCACGGCGAGGTGGCGGAGGTCGTCCACGCGATAGAGGCGCACCACGGCGAGGTCGAGCCCAAGACCGTGGAGGCCGTGCTCACCCAGGCCGCCGACGCCTGTTCGGCCGGCCGGCCGGGCGCGCGCAAGGAGTCGGTCGAGGCGTACGTGCGACGGCTGGAGCGGCTGGAGGAGATCGCGCGGGCGCACGACGGCGTGACGAAGGTCTTCGCGATGCAGGCCGGGCGCGAGGTCCGGGTGATGGTGCAGCCGGAGCTCGTGGACGACACGCGGGCGCAGGAGATCGCCCGGGAGGTGGCCCGGCAGGTGCGGGAGGAGCTGACCTACCCGGGGCAGATCCGGATCACCGTGGTGCGGGAGTCGCGGGCGACCGAGGTCGCGCGCTGACGAACCCGCGCGGGCGACCGTTCTGGCACCGCCGGGCCGCGTCCACGTGCAGCTGGATCTCCTCGGCGCGACCTCACGGACGTGTGCCTTCCGATTCGCGCAGTTCCCCGCGCCCCTCGTGGCTGGCGTTCAGCGGCGCGGCCAGGGTGTGGAGGGTTTCGGGGTGGAGGCCCGGGGTGGAGCCGAGGAGGTGGCCGTCGGGGCGGATGAGCAGGACGGTGTGGGGGGTCGCGCCGGGGTAGGTGTCGGTGACGAGGACCTCGGTGGGGACGGGGAGCGCGTCGGCGAGGTCGGCGAGGCGGGGCATGAGGCCGGCGCCGAGCCAGTGTTCGGCGGACCAGACGGTGGTGCCGGGGGCGACCAGGACGAGCAGGAACGCGGTGCCGAGGCGGGCCCGGAGGGTGTCGAGGGTGCCGTCGGCGGTGACCACGGGCAGGTCCGGGACCAGCACGCCGGGGGCGGTGGCGGGGAGCTGCTCGCTGAGTGAGGTGCTGCGTCCGGCGCCGCGCTGGACCGGGACCCGGGCGGGGACGCCGGAGGGGGCGGCGGGGTAGGCGGGGGCGCCGCCGAAGCGGCCGGTGCCGAGTTGGCCGTCGGCGAGCAGCGGGGCGTGCTTGCGGAAGGAGCCGGAGAGCAGCGAGCGGCGGGTCTCGGCCCAGCCGCGCAGCGGTCGCAGCAGCGGCATGGTCTGGTCGACGGCGCGCAGCCGGGCGCCGACCGCGCTGCGGCGTTCGGACTCGTAGCCGTCGAGCAGGGCGCTGTCGGCGGTGGCGGCGCCGGGGGGCAGGTGCCAGGCGAGGGCGAGCCGCCAGGCGAGGTTGTCGGCGTCGCGCAGGCCGTCGGCGAGGTTCTGCATGCCGAGGGCGCCGTGCAGGTGGGCGGCGTCGCCGGCCAGGAAGCAGCGGCCGGTCCGGAAGCGGGCGGCGAGGCGCTGCTGGTAGGTGTGGTCGGCGGCGGCGAGGAGTTGATGGGGCGGCAGTTCGCCGCACCAGCCGGTGAGGGCGGACTTGACCCGGGTGAGCAGGGTGTCGCCGGTGACGATGCCGGGCCAGGTGGCGTGCGGATCGACCGGTTCGGTGGACTGCGGGCGGCCGGGGGGCAGCCGCCAGTCGAGCCGCCAGAGGCCGTCCGGGAGCGGGCGGGCGGAGGCCTCGCGGTCGCCGCGCCACGGGGGTTCGCGGTGCAGGCGGGCCTCGCCGGGGAAGGGCAGGTCGACCCGGACGGTGGCGACCGCGTGCCGGTCGACGGCGGGGCGTCCCGGGAAGCGGATCCTGAGCAGCTTGCGGACCGTGGAGCGGGCGCCGTCGCAGCCGACCAGGTGGCTGCCGCGCCACCACGTGTCGCCGTCCTGGGAGGTGGTGCGGACGGTCACGCCGTCGCGGTCCTGGGAGAGCTCGGCGACCCGGTGCAGCGGGTGCAGCCGGATCAGCGGGGTGGCGCTGGCGGCGTCGCGCAGGCCGCGCTGGAGGCGGTGCTGGGCGAGGTGGAGGACGGGCTCCTGGTCGAGCGGCAGGCGCAGCACCTCGCTGCGGCGGCGCCAGATGGTGAAGGCGTCCCAGCGGGCGGCGTCGGAGGCGACCCGGGTGTAGCCGATCCGGGCCAGGGAGGCGGCGCTCTCGGCGCCGAGCACCACGGTGCGCGGGCTCTCCGGGCAGACGCCGGTGCCCTCGTCCAGGACGATGCTGGGCACCTCGTTGCGGGCCAGCGCGAGAGCCAGGGCCAGACCGACCGGTCCGGCCCCGACGATGATCACCGGATCCATGTCGGGGCCTTCGGGCATGCGGGGCGCGCTGCCGGTGCGTCATATGCCGGGTGGGAGGTCCCAGGTGGTGTCACGAAGAGCAATGCAACAGATCACCTGGGTGTCCGTCAAGCAGCGGCTGTGGTGCGCCGGTTCGCGCCGCGGCGGCCGCGGGCCTCGATCCATTGGGCCAGGCCGGTGAGGGCGAGGCACAGCAGGATGTAGATCGGGGTGCCGACCAGGACGACCGGGATGTACGGGTAGCCGTCCGAGTTGGTGGCGATGATCTTCATCTCCCACAGCAGCTCGGGGTAGGTGATGATGTAGCCGAGCGAGGTGTCCTTGAGCGTGACGACCAGCTGGCCGATGATCGCGGGGAGCATCGAGCGCACCGCCTGGGGGATCAGGACGATGGCCATCACCTGGGTCTTGCGCAGGCCGAGGGCGTAGGCGGCCTCGGCCTGGCCGCGCGGGACGGCGTTGATGCCGGTGCGGATGACCTCGGCCTGGACGGCGCCGTTGTAGAGCGTCAGGCCGATGACCAGGGCCCACAGCGGGTGGGCGCCGAACGCGGCCTGGTACAGCGCGAAGATCATGATCAGCAGCGGCATCGCGCGGAAGAACTGGACCACGGCGGTGGCCACGGCGCGGATGGGGCGGTGGTCGGAGAGCCGGCCGACGGCGAGCAGCGCGCCGAGCACCAGCGAGCCCACCGCGGACAGCGCGAAGGCCTCCAGGGTGGCCAGCACGCCGTCGAGGATGCGCTGCTGGACGGTGGTGTACTGGAAGATCGACCACAGGTCGGCGTCGAACTGGCCGGCGTCGGCGAGGCTGCTGACGGCGTACCAGAGCAGCGCGGCGATGCCGAGTGCGCCGAGCGCGCCGAACAGGCGGTAGCGGAGGCGGGCCTTGGGGCCGGGGACGTCGTAGAGGACCGAGGCGGCGGCGCGGGTGGTGCTCATCGGGCCACCGCCAGGCGACGCTCCAGGGTGGAGAACACGGCGTTGATCGCGAAGCTGATCACCAGGTAGGCGAGTGCCAGCCAGACGAAGATGGCGACGATGGCGTAGCCCTTCTCGGTCAGGGTCTTCTGGACGCTGAACAGCTCGGCGACGTTGAATCCGCCGGCGATGGCGGAGTTGCGCGGCAGGGCGATGAACACCGAGCCCATCGGGGCGAGCACGGTGCGCGCCGCCTGCGGCAGGACCACCAGCGAGAGGGTCTGGCCGAAGCCCATGCCCAGGCTGCGGGCGGCCTCGGCCTGGCCGAGCGGCACGGTGTTGATGCCGGCGCGCAGCACCTCGCAGACGAAGCTGCCGGTGTAGACGCTGAGGGCGATCACCGCGAGCGTGAAGCTGTCGAAGTGCACGTCCAGCGGCGGCAGCACGAAGGTGACCGCGAAGAACAGCATGGTCAGCGGGGTGTTGCGGAAGACGGTCACCCAGGCGGTGCCGAAGGTGCGCAGGACGGGTACGGGGGAGACCCGGAAGGCCGCCAGCACGGTGCCCAGCACGAGTGCGAACAGGGCGCTGAGCGCGCTCAGTTCGAGCGTCTTCAGGAACCCGTGGACGAATAGCGGGAAGTTGCCGTCCTCGAACAGTATGCCCATGCCGGCGGCCCTCCTTTCTCAGTTCAATTCCGGTCGCGGGGACCGGGGGCGGGTCAGTAGCGCTCGAGGGCGGGGACGGCCGGCGCGGCGGAGCCGGACAGGCCCAGGGTCGCGTCGTAGGCCTTCTTCCAGTCGCCGTTGTCCTCGTGGGCCTTGAGGGCGTCGCTGATCGCGCCGCGCAGGGCCGCGTCGTCGAGCTTCAGGCCGACGCCGTACTTCTCGGTGGAGAAGGTCTTGCCGACGACCTTGAGCTTGCCGGCGTTCTTGGCGGCGTAGCCCTTGAGGATGGCGTCGTCGGTGGTGACCGCGTCGACCTCCTTGGTCAGCAGCTTCTCCACGCACTGGGTGTAGGTGTCGTACGCGGTGACGTTGGCGCCGTAGGTCTTGATCTTGTCGATCGAGGTCGAGCCGGTGACGGTGCAGACCGACTTGCCCTTGGTGGCCTCGGGGCCGGTGATGTCGGTGTTGTCCTTGTTGACCAGCAGGTCCTGGCCGGCGATGTAGTACGGGCCGGCGAAGGAGACCGACTTCTTGCGGTTGTCGTTGATCGAGTAGGTGCCGACGTAGTAGTCGATCTGGCCGCCGCCGATGGAGGTCTCGCGGTTGGCGGAGACGACGGTGGTGAACTCGATCTGGTCCGCGGAGAAGCCCAGGTCGGCGGCGATCATCTTGGCGATCTCGATGTCGAAGCCGTTGCGCTTGTTGGTCTGCAGGTCCTCGAAGCCGAGGAACGGCTGGTCGGACTTGGCGCCGATGCGGAGCTTGCCGCGCTTCTTCGCCTCCGTCCAGACCGGCGAGGCGTCGAGCTTGACGTCGGTCTTGACGGTGTAGGTGGGCAGCTGCGGAGCCGCGGAGTCGTTCGACGACGCGCTCGGCGAGCCGTCCTTGCCGCAGGCGGCGACCGCGGTCAGCGCGAGCACGGACAGGGCGACTGCGGCGGTACGACGGGCCTTCATGCGGGCGTTCTTCTCCTCGGTAGTGGCCACGGCCGGCGCCGGGCTCAATCGAAAGAACAGATATCGAACGGACTGATGCTGGATCAACTTCGGCTTCAGTGCTGCAGGATCTTCGAGAGGAAGTCCTTGGCGCGGTCGCTGCGCGGAGCGGTGAAGAACGCCTCGGGGGTGTTCTCCTCGACGATCCGGCCGTCGGCCATGAACAGCACGCGGTTGGCGGCGGAGCGGGCGAAGCCCATCTCGTGGGTGACGACGACCATCGTCATGCCGTCGGCGGCGAGCGAACGCATGACCTCCAGCACCTCGTTGACCATCTCCGGGTCCAGGGCGCTGGTGGGCTCGTCGAACAGCATCACCTTGGGGCGCATCGCCAGCGCGCGGGCGATGGCCACGCGCTGCTGCTGGCCTCCGGAGAGCATCGCGGGGTACTTGTCGGCCTGCGCGCCCACCCCGACCCGGTCGAGCAGCTCGCGGGCGGTCGCCTCGGCCTCGGCCTTCGGGACCTTGCGGACCTTGACCTGGGCGAGGACCACGTTCTCCAGCACGGTCTTGTGCGCGAACAGGTTGAACGACTGGAAGACCATGCCGACCTCGGCGCGCAGCCGGGCCAGTTCGCGGCCCTCGGCGGGCAGCGGGCGGCCGTCCACGGTGATGCTGCCGGAGTCGATGGTCTCCAGGCGGTTGATGGTGCGGCACAGCGTGGACTTGCCGGAGCCGGACGGGCCGATCAGCACCACGACCTCGCCGCGGGCGATCTCCAGGTCGATGTCCTGCAGCACGTGCAGCGCGCCGAAGTGCTTGTTCACCCCGCTCAGCACCACCAGCGGGGTCGCCTCGGCCGGCACGGCGCTGTTCTCGGTCATCGCGGCTCGCTTCCTCGTCCTCGGATCCCGGGGCCAACTCGCTTGGACCGCAGAGCCGGTGATCGTCCGTCTGATGCCGGGGGCCGGAGCCGGCGGAGCCCGCAGCCCCCGGTCGGGGGTGACTTTAGGCAGGTGCACGACGCTCCGTCAGCCGATCTGAGGGGAACTTGAGCATCACGGTTCGGCTACGCCCGGTAGTCGGGGGGTTGCGGATACCGGCTCAGTAACGGACTGCCGGAGCGGGTTGACCGGGTGACGCCGGATGGGGATGGATGCCAGGATGGCCCGATCCACCGTAGGGCCCCGCCATGACAAGCGGCCCGGCCGCACCCGAACCACACCGCAGAGAGGGACCGGATGCGCCTGCTCCTGGTCGAGGACGACGACCGTGTCGCGGCCGCCCTGGTCGCGGTGCTCAGCCGGCACGGATTCCAGGTCCGGCACGCCCGCAGCGGCCACGAGGCGCTCGACGCGCTGGTCCCGGACGGCAGCGACCCGTACCGGGTGGTGCTGCTCGACCTCGGCCTGCCCGACCGCGACGGCTTCGAGGTGTGCAGCCGGATCCGGGCCGGCAGCGGCGTGCCGGTGATCATGGTGACCGCGCGGGCCGACATCCGCTCCCGGATCCACGGCCTCAACCTCGGCGCCGACGACTACGTGGTCAAGCCCTACGACATGGGCGAACTGCTCGCCCGGATCCACGCGGTGGCCCGCCGCGGCACCCCGCAGCCCGCCGAGGACGCGGCCGCCGCCGGGAGCGGGCCGCTCGCCTCCCGCGGCGTCGAGATCGACCGCGAACGCCGCCGGGTCTCCGTGCACGGCCGCGACGTGCCGCTCACCCGCAAGGAGTTCGACCTGCTGGCGCTGCTCGCCCAGAGCCCCGGCGTGGTCTACCGGCGCGAGCAGATCTTCAGCGAGGTCTGGCGCTCCGGCTGGGAGGGCAACGGCCGCACCCTGGAGGTCCACATCGGCTCGCTGCGCACCAAGCTCGGCCTGCCCGGGCTGGTCGAGGCGGTCCGCGGCGTCGGCTACCGGCTGATCCCCGATCAGCCCGACGCCGGAGAGCCGGAGCACTGACCTCCCGTGCGCAACCGCCTGCTCGGCATCCTGATCGCCCTGATGGCCTGCGTGCTGGCCGCGCTCGGGGTGCCACTGGCGTACCTGGTCGCGGCCTCCGAGCAGTCCGCCGTGGTGGTCGACCGGATCGACGACGGCGCCCGCTTCGCCCAGGACCTGCCGGTCCAGGGCTGGGCCAGCGCCACCGCCGTCAAGGGCGAGCCGGACCCCGGCCCCGGCGACGCCGGCCGCCTGCACGCCCTCACCGCCGAGGTCACCCGCTACCACGAGCTGTACGGCAGCCGGATCGGCGTCTTCCGCCGCGACGGCAGCGCCGTCGCGGTCGGCCCGGCCGACTGGCAGGTCCCGCACACAGGCCCAGGCGACCAGGCCTACCGGGAGGCGCTGGCCGGCCGGCGCAGCCACAACCCGCCGCAGGTCTGGCCGTGGACCGAGGAGCGCACCCTCACCGTCGCGCTGCCGGTGGTCCGCGACGGCGACGTGGTCGCCGTGGTACTCACCGAGTCGCCCACCGGGCCGCTGCGCTCGCGCATCCTGCACCGCTGGCTGGTCGTCGCGGGCGGCGAGGCGCTCGCCATGATCGTCGCCATCCTGCTCGCCGTCCGGCTCACCGGCTGGGTGCTGCGCCCGGTGCGCACCCTCGACCGAGCCACCCACGACATCGCCACCGGCCGGATGAACGCCCGGGTCGCCCCCAGCGGCGGACCGCCCGAACTGCGGCGCCTGGCCATCTCGTTCAACGACATGGCGGACCACGTGGTGCTCGCCATGGACCAGCAGCGGGCCTTCGTCGCGGACGCCTCCCACCAGCTGCGCAACCCGCTGGCCGCGCTGCTGCTGCGGGTCGAGCTGATCGGCCTGGAACTGCCCGAGGGGCACGAGGTGGAGATCGCCGCGGTCCGCGAGGAGGGCGCCCGGCTCGCCCGGGTCCTCGACGACCTGCTCGGCCTGGCCACCGCCGAGGGCGCCCGCCCCGAGCCCGAACCGGTCGACCTGGCCTCGCTGGTCCGCGCCCGGATCGACGCCTGGCGCCCGCTCGCCGACCAGCGCGGCGTCGAACTGCGCTGGCAGGGACCCCCGCTGGCACACGCCTGGGCGGACCCGATCGGCTTCGGCAGCGCCCTGGACGCGGTCGTCGACAACGCGCTGAAGTTCACCCCGCCCGGCAGCGCCGTCCAGGTCGGCCTGGTGATCAGCAAGGACGAGGTCACCGTCACCGTCGCCGACGCCGGACCCGGCCTCACCGAGGAGGAGCTCGCCCGGATCGGCGACCGGTTCTGGCGCTCCTCCCGCCACCAGAACGTCGACGGCTCCGGCCTCGGCCTGTCCATCGCCCGCACCCTGCTGCTGGCCGGCGGCGGCTCGCTGGACTTCGCGCCCGCCGAACCCAGCGGCCTGCGGGTGCTGCTCACCGTCCCCCGCCACAACCGGAGGTGACGGCCCCTCAGGCGGCCGTCAGGGCTTGACCGAGACGTAGTAGCGCCGCGCGCCCTCGTGCAGCGGCAGCGGGTCGGTGTACACCGCGGTGCGCAGGTCCACCAGCTGCGCGGCGTGCACCTGGAGGCCGATGCCGTCCCGGCTGTCGATCACCACCCGGGTCAGCCGCTCCACCAGCGCCGGGTCCACGTCCGCCCGGGTCACCAGCAGGTTGGGCACCGCCACCGTCGGGACGGCGGTGTCCGCCGACTGCATGTGCGGGTAGGAGTCCGCCGGGATGGTCGCGGCCCGGTAGGCGTCCACCCCGCCGCCCTCCAACTGGTGCAGCCGGTCGGAGAGGTCGCCCAGCGGGACGATCCGGATCCTGGTCTGCTCGGACAGGTCGGTCAGCGCCGCGGTGGGCAGGCCGCCGGACCAGAAGAACGCGTCCAGCTGCCCGGCGCGCAGCTTGTCCGCCGCGTCGCCGACCCCGAGCGGCGCCGGCAGGACGTCCTTGTCGGGGTTCAGCCCGGCCGCCTGCAGCAGCCGCCGGGTCACCAGGTTCACGCCCGACTTGGGCTGCCCCACGCCCACCCGCAGGCCGCGCAGGTCCGCGGCGGTGCGGACCTTGGAGTCGGCCGGCACCACCAGCTGCATGTAGTCGTCGTACAGCCGGGCGATGGCCCGCAGCTTCGGCTTGGCCGGGTTGTCGAAGCTCGCCACCGCGTCCGCCGTGGCCATCGCGAAGTCGTCCCGGCCGGAGACCACCCGCTCCAGGTTGTCCAGCGAGCCCTCGGAGTTGTCCAGCCGGACCTTCACCCCGGGCATGTCCCGGCCCATGTGCTGCTTCAGCAGCGTCCCGTACCGGTCGTACACCCCGCGCGGGACCCCGGTGGCGAACGCCACCTCCCCGTGCGGCGACGCCGCCCGCTCCGCCGACGAGAACCACCAGCCACCCAGACCGCCCGCCATCAGCAGCAGCACCGCCGCCGCCCGGCACAGCCGGCTGCGGGCGGCGGACCGCAGCGCTGCACCCAGCCGGGTCGGTTCGTTCGTATCGGCCATGACAGGGATAGTGCCAGCCGGGGCCGCCCGGCGGGAGGCCCTTCCCGCTGCCCGTACCCTTGCTCTGTGGGTATGGAGGAGAGCTTGCGAACTTACAAGGTCGTCACTTACGGCTGCCAGATGAACGTCCACGACTCCGAGCGGCTGTCCGGCCTGCTGGAGGAGGCCGGGTACACCAAGGCCGCCGGCGACGGCGACCCGGACCTGGTGGTCTTCAACACCTGCGCGGTCCGCGAGAACGCCGACAACAAGCTGTACGGCAACCTCGGCCGGCTCGCCCCCGCCAAGCAGTCCAACCGCGGAATGCAGATCGCCGTCGGCGGCTGCCTCGCCCAGAAGGACCGCGAGACCATCGTCCGCAAGGCCCCCTGGGTCGACGTGGTCTTCGGCACCCACAACATCGGCCACCTGCCCGCCCTGCTGGAGCGCGCCGCGGTCGAGCAGAAGGCCCAGGTCGAGATCCTCGAGTCGCTGGAGACCTTCCCCTCCACGCTGCCCACCCGGCGGGAGTCCGCGTACGCCGCCTGGGTCGCCATCTCGGTCGGCTGCAACAACACCTGCACCTTCTGCATCGTCCCCGCGCTGCGCGGCAAGGAGGAGGACCGCCGGCCCGGCGACATCCTCGCCGAGGTCGAGGCGCTGGTCGCCGAGGGCGTCGTCGAGGTCACCCTGCTCGGCCAGAACGTCAACGCCTACGGGTCCGACCTCGGCGACCGCGAGGCGTTCAGCAAGCTGCTGCGCGCCTGCGGCGAGATCGAGGGGCTGGAGCGGGTCCGCTTCACCTCGCCGCACCCGCGCGACTTCACCGACGACGTGATCGCCGCGATGGCCGAGACGCCGAACGTGATGCACCAGCTGCACATGCCGCTGCAGTCCGGCTCCGACACCGTGCTGCGCGCGATGCGACGCTCCTACCGGCAGGAACGCTTCCTCGGCATCATCGCGAAGGTGCGCGAGGCGATGCCGGACGCCGCGATCTCCACCGACATCATCGTCGGCTTCCCCGGCGAGACCGACGAGGACTTCGAGCAGACCCTGCACACCGTCCGCGAGGCCCGGTTCGCCAACGCCTTCACCTTCCAGTACTCCAAGCGGCCCGGCACGCCCGCCGCCGAGATGGAGAACCAGATCCCCAAGGCCGTGGTGCAGGAGCGCTACGACCGGCTGATCGCCCTCCAGGAGGAGATCTCCTGGGAGGAGAACAGGAAGCAGGTCGGCCGCAAGCTCGAGATCCTGGTCGCCGAGGGCGAGGGCAAGAAGGACGACCGCACCGACCGGCTCTCCGGCCGCGCCCCCGACAACCGGCTGGTCCACTTCAGCCGGCCCGAGGGCGGGGTGCGCCCCGGCGACATGGTGACCGTCGAGATCACCTACGCCGCCCCGCACCACCTGCTCGCCGAGGGCCCGGTCCTCGACGTCCGCCGCACCCGCGCGGGCGACGCCTGGGAGAAGCGCCAGGCCGCCCCCGCGAAGCCCGCCGGCGTCATGCTGGGCCTCCCCGGCATCGGCGCCCCCAAGCCGGCGGCGGTCGACGCGGCCCCGGGCTGCGGCTGCGACTGATGCCTTCGGCAGGTCGCACCGTCAGGGGCGCGGGGAACTGCGCGCAGCGGAAGGCACCCACCAGCCAGGTCGCGCCGTCGGCAGTCACTTGCACTCGCGGCGCGACCTTGCGGTGGGCTGCCGGTTGCTCGCGCAGTTCCGCCCCCAGCCCCGAGGGGGGCCGGGAGGTGCCCCCAGCGCCCCTGTTTCGCGCCAGCGTAGAGTGATCGTCATGCTTGTTGCCGCCGCCGTGTGCCCCTGCCCGCCGCTGCTCGTGCCTGAGGTCGCGGCGGGGGCTGCGGCGGAGGCCGCCGAGTTGCGGGCCGCCTGCCTGGAGGCCGTCAGGGAGTTGGCCGGGGCGGTCGAGCTGGTCGTGGCGGTGGGGGTCGGCGAGCGGGGCGGGGTCTGGACCGAGGGCGGGGCCGGGTCGTTCCACCGGTACGGGGTGGCGAAGGCGGTGCGGCTGCCGCTCGGCGGGGTCGACGGGCCGGAGCTGCCGCCGTCGCTGACCGTCGGGGCGTGGCTGCTGGAGGAGGCCGGGGCGCGGGTGCCGACGCACGCGGTCGCGGTGCGCCCGGACACCGCCCCGGAGCGGCTCCTCGGCCTAGGCCAGGGTCTGGCCGAACTCGCCGACCGCGTCGGCCTGTTGGTGCTCGGCGACGGCAGCGCCCGGCGCTCCGTCAAGGCGCCGGGCTACCTGGACGAGCGCGCCGAACCGTACGACGCGGCGATCGCCGAGGCCCTCGCTGCGGCCGACCCGGTGGCGCTGGCCGCCCTCGACCCGCAGCTGGCGGCCGAGCTGGCGGCCGAGGGCCGGGCCCCGTGGCAGGTGCTCGCGGGCGCCGCGACCGGCGCCGGGCTGACCGGCGAGTTGCGGTACGACGCAGCGCCGTACGGCGTCGGCTACCTGGTGGCCTCCTGGCGCTGAGCGCGCCGCTCCCGGCCGGTCAGTCGCCGTCCTTGGGCTTGCTGGCGAAGTCGTCGCGGGCGTGCTTGGCCTTGGCGGTGCCGCTCTCGATCTTCTCGCTGTACTTGTGCTTGGTGGCGCGGTCGATGGTGTCACCGGCCTTGTCGACCATGGTGTCGATCTTCTCGCCGTGCTTCCCGGCCAGCTCGCTGGCCTTCTCCTTGAGCTCCTCGGCCTTGCCCTTGAGGTTGTCCATCAGGCTCATTGCGCGCATTCCTCGCTTATCGGGGCTCATCGGGTCGGATCCGTCCCAGACACAACGGATCATCCCCCTCGGTGGTGCCCGTGACACGGACACCACGTGGCTTTTGCGAGACTGGAGGGGTGAGCAGCTCCCCCTCCTCCTCGTCCGCTTCCCCCCGCCGGGTCGTCTCGGTGGTCGGTTCGACCGCCGCCGGCAAGTCCGACCTGGCGGTGGCGATCGCCCGCGAGCTGGGCGGGGAGGTGGTGAACACCGACTCGATGCAGCTGTACCGGGGGATGGACATCGGCACGGCGAAGCTGACCGTCGAGGAGCGCGGCGGCATCCCGCACCACCTGCTGGACGTCTGGGACGTGACCGAGACCGCGTCGGTGGCGGAGTACCAGCGCCTCGCCAGGGCCGAGATGGACCGGCTGCTGGCGGCCGGGCGGATCCCGGTGCTGGTCGGCGGCTCGGGGCTGTACGTGCGGGCGGCGGTCGACGAGATGGAGTTCCCGGGTACGGACGCCGCGGTGCGGGCCCGGCTGGAGGAGGAGCTGGCCGCGGTCGGCCCGGGGGCGCTGTACCGCAGGCTGGCGGAGCTGGACCCGGCGGCGGCGGAGGCGATCCTGCCGAGCAACGGGCGGCGGATCGTCCGGGCGCTGGAGGTCATCGAGATCACCGGGAAGCCGTTCACCGCGAACCTGCCGGTCCAGCGGGAGGTCTACCGGGCGGTGCAGATCGGCGTCCAGGTGCCGCGGCCGGAGCTGGACGCCCGGATCGAGTTGCGGGTGGACCGGATGTGGCAGGCCGGGCTGCTGGACGAGGTGCGGGAGTTGGAGAAGGCCGGCCTGCGGGAGGGGCTGACGGCGAGTCGGGCGCTCGGCTACCAGCAGGTGCTGGCGTACTTCGCGGGCGAGTGCACCGAGGACGAGGCGCGCGCGGAGACGGTGCGGGCGACCCGCCGGTTCGCCCGGCGGCAGGAGTCCTGGTTCCGCCGGGACGAGCGGATCCACTGGCTGGAACGACCCGAGGGCGCCGACCCGGTGGAGTTGCTGGGCCGCTCGCTGGAACTGATCGACCGGGACGGCGCGTCCTGACCGGTGCCGGGTAGCCCGCCGACCAGCGGCGCAATCCGGCTGACCGGCGGGTTTCGGCTGCGAACCGACCCGATCCGGCCAGCTGCTCGGGCAGCTGCACCGGCAGGCGCAGGTGCAGAAGGAACCGGCGGTCACGGCGGGATCACGTCCTGGCATCGGATCACCCGATCAAGCCGTGGGACGCCCTGTCCGACTGCTTGCACATGCCATCATCGGTAGCACCGAGGCCCGGCACGCGGGCCGGCCTCACCGCCCGCGAGCCTGTGAGCTCGTGTCGAGCCGTCAGGGGAGGCCGCGTGTCAACGGGTACCGGCCCCGAAACCGATGAGCTGATCGGCGGTATGTCCGACGGTTCGGAGACTCTTCCCGAACTCGCCGTTCCCACCACCTCGTACGCGGTCGCCCTCCCGGCGATCGACGACCTCGGCGTGGCCGGCGTGGTGCACGAGCGGGACATCCGCCCGCGCCGCCGACTGCGCTGGTGGCAGATCCTGCCGATCGCCGGCACCGCGATGATCGGCTCGCTGATGTTCGCCTTCCCGCTGGCCTTCGGCAGCGACGGCGCCACCGCGATGATCGGGATGCTGGGCCTGCTGATCACCGCCGCCTCGGTCGGCTGGGGCGCGATGGCCGCCCGCCGGGCCGGCTACAAGTGGCCGGGGGTGCCGCGCCGCGGCAGTGCCGAGCGGGCCGGGTGGAAGGCGATCGTGGTCTACACCCTGCTGGTGTGCGCCGCCCTGGCGCTGGCCCTGTGGCGGGTCGTGCAGCTGCGCGGCTGACGGCCCGTCCGCTGCCCGGACGGCTTCGGGCCCGAGCGCGGCGGACGGCTACGATCGATGGTGTGAGCGAGCGCAGCGGCATCGAGCGGATCAGCGGGACGGCCTTCCTCAAGGGGCACGGCACCCAGAACGACTTCGTGATCATCCCCGACCCGGACGGCGCGCTGGAACTGCCCGCCGAGACGGTCGCCGCACTCTGCGACCGCCGGGCGGGCATCGGCGCCGACGGCGTGCTCCGGGTGGTCCGCTCGGCGGCCGACCCGGCCGCGGCGGCGATGGCCGACGAGGCCGAGTGGTTCATGGACTACCGCAACGCCGACGGCTCCATCGCCGAGATGTGCGGCAACGGCGTGCGGGTCTTCGCCCGCTACCTGGTGCACGCCGGCCACGCGAAGCCGGGCCCGCTGGCGGTCGCCACCCGGGCCGGCGTGCGCCGGGTGCGGATCGCCGAGGACGCCGCGGACGGCGCCCCGGGCCAGGTCACCGTGGACATGGGCAGCGCCCGGCTGCCCGGCCCGGACGGGATCACCGTCACCGTGGGCGCGCACAGCTGGCCCGCGCTCAACGTCAACATGGGCAACCCGCACGCGGTGGCCTTCGTCGCCGACCTCGCCGACGCCGGGAACCTCTACGAGGCGCCGGCCACCGCGCCCGACGGGGTCTACCCGCAGGGCGTCAACGTGGAGTTCGTGGTCGACCGCGGCGAGCGGCACGTGGCGATGCGGGTGCACGAGCGCGGCTCCGGCGAGACCCGCTCCTGCGGCACCGGCGCCTGCGCGGTCGCGGTGGCCGCGGCCCGGCGCGACGGCAACGACCCGGCCGTCACCGGACGGCCCGTCAGCTACACCGTGGACGTGCCCGGCGGGCGGCTGGTGATCGAGGAGTTCCCGGACGGCCGGATCGAGATGACCGGCCCCGCGGTGATCGTCGCCGAGGGCGTGCTGAAGTAGCGTCAGCCCGCGCCGGTCGCGGGCCCGATGCGGCGTCAGGCCCCGCTTCCCAGCCCGGGATCGGGTTAATCCCCCCGTTCGGGTGATCCGGGTGACGGAGGGGAAGCGGGGGCTCGCGGAACGTGGTCTGCTCGGTAGCATGGACCACCGGGTCGGCCGTCGCTCCGGTGTTGCTGCCGGAGGTGCAGATGACCATCCGCTCCGAGTCGGCGGACTCGCCGTCCAAGCAGCAGGCGGGCCGGTTCAGCCGCGCCGCGCTGGGCCGGGCGGGCCGGGCGGCCCTGCTGGCCACCGGGCGGACCCCCTTCCCGGACGCGATCGAGCCGATCGTCCAGGCCCACCGGGTGCACCGACCCAACGCCGACCTGGCGCTGCTCGGCCGGGCCTACCGGCTCGCCGAGGAGAGCCACCGCGGCCAGACCCGCAAGAGCGGCGAGCCGTTCATCACCCACCCGCTCGCGGTGACCATGATCCTCGCCCAGCTCGGCGCGGACACCACCACACTGGTCGCCTCGCTGCTGCACGACACGGTCGAGGACACCGAGGTGACGCTGGCTCAGGTCGCCGAGGACTTCGGCCCCGAGGTGGCCTACCTGGTCGACGGCGTCACCAAGCTGGAGAAGGTCGACTTCGGGGCCGCCGCCGAACCCGAGACCTTCCGCAAGATGCTGGTCGCCACCGGCGACGACGTCCGGGTGATGGTGATCAAGCTCGCCGACCGGCTGCACAACATGCGCACCATCCGGCACATGAAGCCGGCCAGCCAGGTCCGGATCGCCAAGGTGACCCGGGACGTGCTGATCCCGCTCGCCGAGCGGCTGGGCATCCAGGTGGTCAAGGCCGAGCTCGAGGACATCGTGTTCGCCACCCTGCACCCCGAGGAGTACGAGCGGGCCGGGGCGATCGCCGTCGCCCGCGCCGCGGAGGGCGACGCCGTGCTCACCCCGTTCGCCGCCGAGCTCGGCCGCCAGCTCGCCGAGGCCGGGATCGCCGCCACCGTCACCGTCCGCCCCCGGCACCGGGTCTCGCTGCACCGGGTGCTGCTGGGGCGCGGCGCCGCCGCCGACGGGGCCGGCCTGCGCCCCGGCGACTTCGGCCGGCTGCTGGTGGTGGTCGACGAGAACGCCGACTGCTACGCCGTCCTCGGCGAGCTGCACACCTGCTGGACGCCGCTGCCCGGCGAGTTCAAGGACTTCGTGGCGGCGCCCAAGTTCAACCTGTACCAGTCGCTGCACACCGCCGTGGCGCTGCCCGGCGGCGAGGTGATCGAGGTGCTGGTGCGCACCCGCCGGATGCACGAGATCGCCGAGACCGGCGTGGTCGCGCTCGGCGACCCGCACGGCGGGCCGGCCGCGCCGGGCGCCGAGGAGGACGGCGATGACCGCACCGACCCGGCCCGCCCCGGCTGGCTGGCCCGGCTGCTGGAGTGGCAGCAGGACATCCCCGACCCGGACGCCTTCTGGACGGCGCTGACCGCCGACCTCTCCGACGACCGGGAGATCACCGCCGTCACCGAGGACGGCGTCACCCTGCACCTGCCCGCCGCGGCGAGCTGCCTGGACGCCGCCTACCTGCTCGGCGAGGAGATCGGCCACCGATGTATCGGCGCCCGGGTCAACGGCCGGCTCACCGCGCTCTCCACCGAACTGCGCGACGGCGACGTGCTCGGCGTGATCACCGCCCCGGCGGGTGAGGAGAGCGGCCCCGACCCGCAGTGGCCCGAGTTCGTCCGCACCCCCGCCGCCCGGCTCGCGATCGAGCGCCGGCTCGCCCAGCGCCCGCCGCCCGCCCCCGCCGAGGAGCAGGCCCCCACCACCGGTGCGCCGCTGCCCGCCGCGCTGCCCGCCGCGCCCGCGGCCGCCCCCGCCGAGGTGCCCGAACTGCCGGGCGCCGCCGTCCGGTTGGCCCGCTGCTGCACCCCCGTGCCGCCCGACCGGGTGACCGGCTTCCTGATCCGCGGCGGCGCGGTCGCCGTGCACAGGTCCGACTGCGCCACCGGCGAGCGGATGCTGCGCACCGGCCGCCGCCCGCTGGAGGTGGCCTGGCTGCCCGGCGGCGCCCCGCGCTGGGGCTACCGCGCCACCCTGTACGCCGAGGCGCTGAACCGCCCCCGGCTGCTGGCCGACCTGACCGCGGCGATCTCCGGCGAGGACGTGTCGATCTTCTCCGCCGACGTCGAACCGCCCCGCCAGCTGCGGGTCCGGCACACCTACACCGTCGAGCTGCCGGACGCCGCGGCGCTGCCCGCGGTGATGCGGGCGATGCTGCGGGTCTCCGGCGTCTACGACGTCTACCGGCCCGGCGGGCTGGAGGAGGCACCCGGCGTCCCGCCCGGCCGCGGCGGCGCGGCGGCCGGTAATGGGGATGACTCGGGCACAGCGGGCGTGCGACCATCGTGGGGAATTCACGGCGACTCCGCCGTGTTGTCCGAGAGCACGATCAGATCAACCTAAGGATGCAATGACCTCCACGTTCGACAGCCGCACCCGATCGAGCGAGTCCGCCAGCCGACTCGCCGACCTCAAGGCGGAAGCCCTGATGGACGAGGACCTCGCGGCGATCGACGAGGACCTCGGCAACACCTACGACGGAGAGCAGTACGACCGCTCCGAGCGCGCCGCACTTCGCCGTGTCGCCGGGCTCTCCACCGAACTGCAGGACGTCACCGAAGTCGAGTACCGCCAGCTCCGCCTGGAGCGCGTGGTGCTCGTCGGCGTGTGGACGGACGGCACGCTGGAGGAGGCGGAGAACTCGATGGCCGAGCTCGCCGCCCTCGCCGAGACCGCCGGTTCCGAGGTCCTGGACGGCGTGATCCAGCGCCGCGACAAGCCCGACGCCGCCACCTACATCGGCTCCGGCAAGGCCCAGCAGCTGCGCGACATCGTCGCCTCCACCGGTGCCGACACCGTGGTCTGCGACGGTGAGCTGACGCCCGGTCAGCTGATCCACCTCGAAGACGTGGTCAAGGTCAAGGTGGTCGACCGCACCGCGCTGATCCTGGACATCTTCGCCCAGCACGCCAAGTCCCGGGAGGGCAAGGCGCAGGTCTCGCTGGCGCAGATGCAGTACATGCTGCCGCGGCTGCGCGGTTGGGGTCAGTCGCTGTCCCGGCAGATGGGTGGCGGTGGCTCCGGCTCCTCGGGCGGCGGCATGGCCACCCGTGGTCCCGGTGAGACCAAGATCGAGACCGACCGGCGGCGGATCCGCGAGAAGATGGCGAAGCTCCGCAAGGAGATCGCCGAGATGAAGAAGGGCCGCGACACCAAGAGGCAGGAGCGGCGGCGCCACCAGGTGCCCTCGGTGGCCATCGCCGGGTACACCAACGCTGGCAAGTCCTCGCTGCTCAACCGGCTCACCGGGGCCGGCGTCCTGGTGGAGAACGCGCTGTTCGCCACCCTGGACCCGACCGTCCGCCGGGCGCAGACCCCGAGCGGCCGGGTGTACACGCTGGCCGACACCGTCGGCTTCGTCCGGCACCTGCCGCACCACCTGGTCGAGGCGTTCCGCTCCACCATGGAGGAGGTCGGCGACGCCGACCTGATCCTGCACGTCGTCGACGGCTCGCACCCCGAGCCGGAGACCCAGCTGGCCGCGGTCCGCGAGGTCATCGTGTCGGTCGAGGCGCAGGGCGTGCCGGAGATCGTGGTGATCAACAAGGCGGACGCCGCGGACCCGACGGTCCTGCAGCGGCTGCTGCGCCGCGAGCCGCACGCCATCGTGGTCTCGGCCCGCACCGGGCAGGGCATCGAGGAGCTGCTGGCGCTGATCGACCAGGAGCTGCCGCGCCCGGCCGTCGAGGTCCGGGTCGTGGTGCCCTACACCCGCGGCGACCTGGTCTCCCGGGTGCACGCGGAGGGCGAGCTGCTCGCCACCGAGCACACCGCGGAGGGCACCCTGCTGCACGCCAAGGTGGCGGCGACGCTGGCGAGCGAGCTGGAGCGCTTCGCGGTCGTCACCGCGTAGGCACGTCGCACCGAAGGGGTGCGGGGAACGGCGCAGGCCGTTCCCCGCACCCCTTCGCGTTGCCGCCTACTGCTGCTTGGACTGCAGGAACGCGTCGAACATCCGCTTCGCGTCCTGGCCCAGGTTGGGGCCGGCCAGCATGCTGGTGGGGGTGTTGCCGACCGAGGTGTTGGAGAACAGGGCGAGCTTGCCGTCGTGCCGGGTGAACCAGCCGCCGCCGCTGGAGCCGCCGGTCATGGTGCAGCCGATGGAGAGCATCGGCGGCCGGGAGGCGTCGTAGACGTACGGGGTCGGCTTGGCCGCGGAGTCGCAGTGCTCGAGCTCCTGGCCGTCGAACGGGTCGTCGGCGGGGTAGCCGTAGGCGGAGGGCGTGGTGATCTGGTCGGGCTGGGCGCCGAACCAGATCGGGACGGCGCCGCCGACCGTCTCCTCCAGCGACTTGCTGCCGCCGTTCTGGTTGACCACCCGGATCACCGCGAAGTCGAACTGGCTGGCCGGGCCGCCCTTCTCGCCGCCCTCGGCGCCCCACTGCGGCATCACGTAGATGTTCCGGGCCGCCCACACGCCGAGCGGGGCGACCTGCTCGAAGGTGCCCTTCCTGCCGTTGCTGGCCGCGCCGGCCTTGTTGTAGGCGGGCACGAAGCTGATCTTCTTGAAGTAGTCGCCGCCCTTGCCCTCGTGGACGCAGTGCGCGGCGGTCCACACCAGGTTGGACTTGCCGGGGTGCTGCGGGTCGGCGACCACGGTGCCGGAGCACTCGGCGTAGCTGTCGGCGGCGATCTGCATGAAGATCTTGCCGACCACCGCGGTGTCCGGGTTGTAGGGGTGCGGCTGGGCCTTGGCGGGGATCGCGTTCGGGAAGACCACCTCGGCCCGGGTCGGCGTCTTGGCCTGCGCGACGTTGGCCTCCTTGGGCTTGACGCCCTTGGCCGAGTTCAGCTTGCCCTGGTCCCAGAAGTCCTTGAGGGCCGCGACGTCCTCGGGCTTGAAGCCGTGCTTGGAGGCCCAGTCCGCCCAGTCGTCGGCGGTCCAGCTGGCGACCTTGGCGAGGGCGTCCTGGATGTCCTTCAGGTCGATGCTCGGCTTGGAGGCGGTGCCGCTCGCGGCGACGCCCGGCTTCGGGTCGTCGTTCTGGCAGGCGGTGGCGGTCAGGGCGAGGACGGTCACCAGGGCCGCCGCGGCGGCGGCCCGGCCGCGGCGCGGCGTGCGGTGCGTGGTGGTGGTCATGGGCGATCCCCGTGTTCGTCTGGCGGTCGGACTGTCGGGTGGAGGTGACGCGGGGTCACTTCCGGGAGATGTAGTCGAGTGCCTGGCGGGCGACGCCCTCCAGGTAGGGGCCGTTCAGCGCGGTGTGCGCCTGGGTGCCGATCGAGGTGTTGCTGACCAGCCGCTGGCGGCCGTCCGGGCCGTCGGCGAACCAGCCGCCGCCGGAGGCGCCGCCGGTCATCGTGCAGCCGATCACCAGCATCGCCGGGCGGTTCGCGTCGAAGCTGCGGGAGCCCGGGCGGCCGGAGTCGCAGCGCTGCAGCTCCTGGCCGTCGAAGGGCGGGGTGGCCGGGTATCCCCAGGCCTGGATGGCGAGTTGCTCGCGCGGGGCGTCGAACCAGACCGGCACGGCGGTACCGATCACCTCCTCCAGCGAGCGCTGCTCGCCCTCGGGTCCGTGCACCTTCATCACGGCGAAGTCGTACTGGTTGGCGGCGTCGCCGCCCCGGGTGCCCTCGGTGGTCCACAGCGGCGAGGTGATCACCTGGTCGGCCCACCACTGGCCCAGCGGGGCGATCTCGGCGAGGGCCGCCTTGTGGTGGTCGCTGGCCGCGCCGGAGGAGTTGTAGGCGGGCACGAAGACCAGGTTCTTGTACCAGTCGCCGCCCTTGCCCTCGTGGACGCAGTGCGCGGCGGTCCACACCAGGTCGGACTTGCCGGGGTGCTGCGGGTAGGCGACCACGGTGGCCGAGCACTGGCCGGTGCCGCCGTTCGGCGCGGTCATGAACACCTTCCCGGAGGCCGGGTACCCGGTGTAGGGCCGCGGCACCGGCTGGGCCTGCACGGCGGGCGGCGCGGCCGGGGCCGAGGCGGAAGCCGACGGCGCGGCCGAGGACGGCGCGGGCGAGGCGGGCGACGGCTCGGGGACGGCGGCGGGCTGCTGCGGCGGCGCCTGGTCCATCCGCTCGGCGCTCCACAGGCCCGGCACCGCCGGGTTGCGGAAGCCGTGCCGCTGCGCCCAGCGGTCCCAGTCGGCGAAGCCCCAGTGCTTCAACTCGGCGAAGCCGTGCGGCCCTTCGCCCCCGTCGCCGCCGCCCGAGGTGCACGCGGCGACCCCGCACAGCACGGCCGCCGCGGTCAGTGCGGCCACGGCCCGACGCCCGATCGCCATCGTCCATCCCCCTGTGGCAGTCCGTCTCCCCGAGGGACAGTCTTCCATCCGTCCCCGACGGCCTCGCGGGCGGTGCGCTCCTGTTGACGTCCGGTCACCGAAACGTGACCGTGACGGCGCGTCAGGGTCGCAGCTCTCACACGGACGGGTGAGTGATCGTCGGAAAGTCACTGGAACGAGTGAGCTGATCTTGTGCCGGGACGCGCGGGATAGGTAGCCCTTACCTGAAGGCAATCGCGCGGCTCAAGGAGCGGATTTGGCCACCACCCTCACCGGAGTCCTCCCGGCTGCCCGGCCGGCCGCCGGGCACCCCGTCCCGGACCCGCTGCTCGACCCCGATCCGGCCGTCGCCGCCGAACACGCCGCCACCGAGAGCCTGTTGCGCTGCTGGGCCCGGGAGACCGCGGCCCCGCGCCCGGACGGCGGGGTGCTGCGCATCCCGGTGCTCGGCGGCGCCGCGCAGCTGTCCGCGCCGGTGGCGCACTGGTCCGCGTGCGGCTGGCACCGCTTCGGCCCGGCCACCGTCTCCACCGGCGCCGACGAGCACCCGGTGGACGCCGTCACCGTCGCCGCCCTGGTGGCGGGCGCCACCGGACGCCCCGAGCCGGGCCAACTCGCCGACCTGACGGCCCGGGTGGCCGACTCGGTGGGCCGCACCGCGGAGATCCTCGCCCACCGCCGGTCGATCTCCACCGCCCCCGCCGACCCGTTCCTGCGCGCCGAGCAGTCGCTGCTGCTCGGCCACCCGCTGCACCCCACCCCGAAGAGCCGCGACGGCCTCGGCCCGGCCCAGTCCGCCGCGTACTCGCCCGAACTGCACGGCTCGTTCAAGCTGCACTGGTGGGCCGTGGACCGCTCGCTGCTGGCGGCCGACTCCGCCACCGGCACGCCCGCCGAGCAGCTCACCGCCGAGCTGTACGGCCGCGCGGTGCCCGCGGGCACCGCCGTCCTGCCGCTGCACCCGTGGCAGGCCCGGGAGTTGGCGCTGCGCCCGGCCGTCGCCGAGCTGCTCGACGCGGGCCTGCTGCGCGACCTCGGCCAGCACGGCGAGCCCTGGCACCCGACCAGCTCGGTGCGCACCGTCTGCCGGCCCGGCACCCCGTGGATGCTCAAGCTGTCGCTGGGCCTGCGGATCACCAACTCCCGCCGGGAGAACCTGCGCAAGGAGCTGCACCGCGGCGCCGAGGTGCACCGGCTGCTGACCGCCGGGCTCGCCAAGCGCTGGCACGCCGCCCACCCGGGCTTCGACATCGTCCGCGACCCGGCCTGGATCGGCGTCGACCACCCGGCCCTCGGCGACCCGAACGGCCTGGACACCGTGCTGCGGCAGCAGCCGTTCACGCCCGCCGACCGGGCGCTGTGCGTCGCCGGGCTGGTCGCCGAACAGCCGATCGGCCGGCTCACCTCGCAACTCGCGAACATCCTGGGAGAGTTGGCGGCCCGCACCGGACGGCCGGGGCCGACCGTCGCCACCGAGTGGTTCCTGCGGTACCTGGACGCCGTGGTGCTGCCGATCCTCTGGCTGGACGGCCAGGCCGGCATCGCCCTCGAAGCCCACCAGCAGAACAGCCTGGTGCTGCTGGACGCCGAGGGCTGGCCGACCGGCGGCCGCTACCGCGACAACCAGGGCTACTACTTCCGCGCCTCGCACACCGACCGGCTGCACGCCCGGCTGCCCGAACTCGGCGCCCGCAGCGACACCTTCGTCCCCGACGCGGTCGCCGACGAACGCTTCGCCTACTACCTCGGCATCAACCACGTGCTCGGCCTGATCGGCGCCTTCGGCTCCCAGCGGCTCGCCGACGAACAGGTGCTGCTCGCCGCGCTGCGCCGCTTCCTGTCCGGCGAGGCCGCCCGGGCCACCGGCTCGACGCTGCCCGCCCACCTGCTGGACGCGCCGACCCTGCGCTGCAAGGCCAACCTGCTGACCCGGCTGCACGGCCTGGACGAACTGGTCGGCCCGGTGGAGACCCAGTCGGTGTACGTGGAGATCGACAACCCGGTGGCCCGGGCGTGACACCCGACCTCGGCCCGATGCCCACCCCGGCCGGAGAACTCGTGCTCCGGCCGGTCCGGCTCCCCGACGACCTCGACCTGCTCACCGGCTGGATGAACGACCCGGCGGTGGCCGCCTGGTGGGAGCTGGCCGGCCCGCCCGCCACCACCGCCGCGCACCTCGCCCCGCAGCTCGCCGGCGACGGCCGCAGCCAGCCCCGGATCGCACTGCTCGACGGCGCGCCCACCGGCTACTTCGAGCTGTACCGCGCCGACCTCGACCCGCTCGCCGCGCACTACCCGGCCCGCCCGTACGACACCGGCCTGCACCTGCTGCTCGGCCCCCCGGCCGCCCGCGGCCGCGGACTCGGCGCCCTGCTGCTCGACGCGATCGCCACCCGGCTGCTGGAGCGCCACCGGGCCTGCACCCGGGTGCTCGCCGAACCGGACGTCCGCAACACGCCGTCCGTCCGGGCGTTCGCCGCCGCCGGGTTCACCCGCGCCGCCGAGCTCGACCTGCCCGACAAACGCGCTGCCCTGATGGTCCGTCAGCGCGTCGAATCCTAGGACGACATGACACCCCACGACGACACGACCGGCCGCCAGTCCGAGCCGTACGACCTGATCGGCGTCGGCATCGGCCCGTTCAACCTCTCGCTGGCGGCGCTCGCCGACCGGTCCGACGCGGTCAGCGCGCTCTTCCTCGACGCCCGGCCCGAGTTCCGCTGGCACCCCGGCATGCTCGTCGACGGCGCCCGGATGCAGGTCCCGTTCCTCGCCGACCTGGTCTCGCTGGTCGACCCGACCAACCCCTGGTCCTTCCTCAACTACCTGCGCGAGCAGCAGCGGCTGTTCCCGTTCTACTTCAGCGAGCGCTTCCACCTGCCCCGCCGCGAGTACGAGCACTACTGCCGCTGGGCCGCGGACCGGCTCCCCAACTGCCGCTTCGACAGCCCCGTCACCGCCGTCCACTGGGACGCCGAGCAGCGGCTCTACCTGGTGCACGCCGCCGGCCGGCTGCACCGCGCCCGCAACCTGGTGCTCGGCACCGGCACCGAACCCGCCCGCCCCGAGGCGTTCGCCGCGCTGCGCCACCACCCCGCCGTGCTGCACTCCGCCGACTACCTGACGGAGCGCCACCGGCTCGACGCGGCGGCCCGGGACATCACCGTCGTCGGCTCCGGCCAGTCCGGTGCCGAGGTCTTCCTCGACCTGCTGCGCCGCCGGGCCGGCGACGGCACCCGGCTGCGCTGGCTCACCCGCAGCCGGGCGCTCGCCCCGATGGAGTACTCCAAGCTCGGCCTGGAGCAGTTCACCCCCGACTACACCCGCTACTTCCACGGCCTGCCCGAGCCGGTCCGCGACGCGCTGGTCCCCGCCCAGTGGCAGCTGCACAAGGCCGCCAGCGCGGAGACCCTCGGCGAGATCCACGACCACCTGTACGAGCGCACCGTGGGCCGCCCGATCGACGCCGACCCGGTGGAGATCCTCCCCGGCACCGCCGTCACCGAGGCCGCCCAGGGACCCTGCGGCGGACTCGAACTGCACTGCCGGCACGGCGACTCCGGGCTGCGCCACCTGGTCCGCACCGACGCCGTGGTGCTCGCCACCGGCTACCGCGCGGTCCGGCCGCCCGCGCTCGACCCGATCGCCGACCTGATCGAGTGGGACGGGCAGGGCCGCTACCGCGTCGACCTGGACCACCGGGTCGCCGTCGCACCCGAACTCACCGGCGGTCTGTACGTCCAGAACGCCGAGCTGCACACTCACGGTGTCGGCACCCCGGACCTCGGACTCGGCGCCCACCGGGCCGCCGTGATCCTCAACGCCATCGCCGGCAAGACCCTCCACCCGCTGCCCCCGCGCACCGCCTGGACCACCTTCCTCCCGCCCACCGCCCCGACCTCCGCACCTCCCGCCACCGTCGTGCTCCCGCGCCCCCAGGAAGGGAACGAGCGTGCCGCAGCCGCCCGTTGAGACCGAACTCCACCTGCCGCCACAGCTCACCCCCGAGCACTGGCAGGCCGCCGGCCGGGCGATGCTCGCCAAGCTGTTCGCCGAGTTCGCCTACGAGGAACTGCTCGCCCCGCGACCCGACGGCGACCGGTACCTCATCGAACTGCCCGCCGCCGCCTACCGGTTCACCGCCCGCCGGGGCGCCTACGGAAGCTGGCGGGTCGACCCGGCGTCCATCGAGGGCGGCGACGACCCGCTGCGCTTCCTCCAACAGGCCAGGCACACCCTCGGGTTGAGCGGCGACACCACCGGCCACCTGGTCCGCGAGCTGACCGCCACGCTGATCGCCGACGCCCACCACCAGGCCACCGCGCTGACCGCCGCCGAACTCGCCGACCTCGACCACGTCGCCCTCGAAGGCCGGCAGACCGGCCACCCGTGGATCGTCCCCAACAAGGGCCGGATCGGCTTCTCCGCCTCCGACGCCGCCCAGTGGGCCCCCGAGGCCCGGCTGCCCCGCCGGCTGCCCTGGCTCGCCGTGCACCGCGACCTCGCCACCTTCCGCGGCGACGAGACCATCTACGACACCGAGCTCGACCCCGGCTTCCGCGACCAACTCGGAGAGCGCGCCGAGGAGTTCCTGCTGCTCCCGGTGCACCCCTGGCAGTGGGACGAGACCGTGGTCGGCCTGTTCGCGCCGTGGATCGCCAGCGGCGCCATCATCCCGCTGCCCAGCGACGGCGACCTGCGACTGCCCCAGCAGTCCATCCGCAGCTTCTTCAACCTCAGCCGCCCCGACCGCTGCACCGTCAAACTGCCGCTCGCCATCCTCAACACCCTGGTCTGGCGCGGCCTGCCCACCGAACGCACCCTCGCCGCGCCCGCCGTCACCGCCTGGATCCACGGCCTGCGCGACCGGGACCCGTTCCTGCGCGACGAGTGCCGGGTCATCCTGCTCGGCGAGATCGCCTCCGTCGCCGTCGAGCACCCGCTCTACCGCGACCTGCCCGACGCGCCCTACCAGTACAAGGAACTGCTCGGCGCGATCTGGCGCGAACCGCTCGGCCGCCACCTGGAGCCCGGCGAGCGCGCCCGCACCCTCGCCGCCCTGCTGCAGACCGGCTCCGACGGCCGCGCCCTCGCCGCCGAACTCGTCACCCGCTCCGGCCTCACCCCTCGCGCGTGGGTCGGCCGGCTGTTCGCGACCATGCTCCCGCCGCTGCTGCACTTCCTGTACCGCTACGGCACCGTCTTCTCCCCGCACGGCGAGAACGCCATCGTGGTCTTCGACGAGCACGACGTCCCGGTCCGCCTCGCGGTCAAGGACTTCGTCGACGACGTCAACATCAGCGCCCACCCGCTGCCCGAACTCGCCGACCTGCCGGCCGACGTCGCCGACGTGCTGCTGCGCGAACACCCCGACTACCTCTGCCAGTTCCTGCACTCCGGCCTGTTCATCGGGGTCTACCGCTACCTCGCCCCGCTACTCGAGGAGCAACTCGGCCTGCCCGAGCAGGAGTTCTGGGAGCTGCTGCGCGCGGAGATCCTCGCCTGCCAGCAGCGCTTCCCCGAACTCGCCGACCGGCACCGGCTGTTCGACCTGCTCACGCCCGCCATCGACCGGCTCTGCCTGAACCGCAACCGGCTGCTCCTCGACGGCTACCGCGACCGCCCGAACCGCCCGCACGCCGCCGTGCACGGCCAGGTCGCCAACCCGCTGCACCCCGGAGTGGACCTGCCCGCCCAACGGGACCGGATTGTCACCCCCGCGCCGTAGGCTGGGGGGCGTCATGACGAACGACACCGCACCCCTGCCCGGCGGCCCCGACACGGCCGAGCCCGCCGCCCCGGTCCCCGCCTCCCGCATCCCGGAGCTGCTGCACGCCGCCGTCACCGCCGTCGGCGGCGTGGAGCGGCCCGGGCAGGTCCGGATGGCCGAGGCGGTCGCCGCCGCCGTCGACGACGGGGAGCACCTCCTCGTCCAGGCCGGCACCGGCACCGGAAAGTCCCTCGCCTACCTGGTGCCCGCCGTCGCGCACGGCGACCGGGTGGTGGTCGCCACCGCCACGCTGGCCCTGCAGCGCCAGCTGGTCGAGCGCGACCTCCCGCGCACCGTCGACGCGCTCCACCCGGAGCTGCGCCGCCGCCCGCTGTTCGCGATGCTCAAGGGCCGCTCCAACTACCTGTGCCTGCACCGCGCCAACGAGGGCACGCCGAGCGACGAGGGCGAGGGCCTGTTCGACCCGGTCGACGCCCTCGGCGGCCCCACCGGCAAGCTCGGCCAGGACGTGCTGCGGCTGCGCGAATGGGCGCAGGAGACCGAGACCGGCGACCGCGACGACCTCACCCCCGGCGTCTCCGACAAGGCCTGGGCCCAGCTCTCGGTCACCTCCAAGGAGTGCCTCGGCGCGTCCCGCTGCGCCTACGGCCAGGAGTGCTTCGCCGAGCAGGCCCGGGAGCGCGCCAAGCTCGCCGACGTGGTCGTCACCAACCACGCGATGCTCGCCATCGACGCCATCGAGGGCGCCCCCGTCCTCCCCGAACACGGCCTGCTGATCATCGACGAGGCGCACGAACTGGTGAACCGGGTCACCGGCGCGGCCACCGCCGAACTCACCGTCGGCGCGGTCAACCGGGCGGTCAAGCGCGCCGCCAAGCTCGCCAACGAGAAGGCCGTCGACGCGCTGCAGGCCGCCGCCGAGAACTTCCACGGCCTGATGGAGACCGCCCAGCCCGGCCAGGTCGAGGAGCTCCCCGAGTACCTCGGCTACGCGGTGGCGGGCATCCGCGACGCCTGCCGGCAGGTCATCACCTCGCTCGGCGAGACCCGCGACAAGGGCCTCAGCGACGAGGACGCCGTCCGCAAGCAGGCGATGGCCTCCGCCGAGACCCTGCACGAGACCGCCGACCGGCTGCTCACCGGATCCGAGTACGACGTCATCTGGATCGAGCGCAGCGACCGCTTCGGCCTCGGCACCGCCTCGCTGCGGGTCGCCCCGCTCTCCGTCTCCGGCCTGCTCCGCGAGACCCTCTACCGCGAGCGCTCCGTCGTCCTGACCTCCGCCACCCTCAAGCTCGGCGGGGACTTCAACGGCGTCGCCACCTCGCTCGGCCTGCCCGGCGAGACCCGGCTGCCCGACCAGCGCACCCCCGACGGGCCCACCGCCGAGATCGGCGAGGACGCCCCGCCCTACTGGCGCGGCCTCGACGTCGGCTCCCCGTTCACCTACCCCAAGCAGGGCATCCTCTACGTCGCCCGCCACCTCCCGCCGCCCGGGCGGGAACCCGACCGCCCCGAGATGCTCGACGAACTCGCCGACCTGATCGGCGCCGCCGGCGGTCGCACGCTCGGCCTGTTCTCCTCGATGCGGGCCGCGCAGGCCGCCGCGGAGGCCCTGCGGGAGCGACTCGACCTGCCGATCCTGCTGCAGGGCGAGGACACCCTCGGCGAGCTGATCCGGGAGTTCGCCTCCGACGCCCGCACCTGCCTGTTCGGCACCCTCTCGCTCTGGCAGGGCGTCGACGTCCCCGGCTCCGCCTGCCAGCTCGTCGTCATGGACCGGATCCCGTTCCCGCGCCCCGACGACCCGCTGATGAGCGCCCGGCAGAAGGACGTCGAATCCCGCGGCGGCAACGGCTTCATGGCGGTCGCCGCCACGCACGCCGCGCTGCTGATGGCGCAGGGCGCCGGCCGCCTGGTCCGCGCCGCGGACGACCGCGGCATCGTCGCCGTCCTCGACCCCCGCCTCGCCACCGCCCGCTACGGCGGCTTCTTCCGCTCCTCGATGCCGGACTTCTGGTACACCACCGACCGCAACCAGGTCCGCAAGTCGCTCGCCGCGATCGACGCCTCCGCGCCGCCCGTCAAGCCGCGCTAGCACAGCAAGATCGGCCCACGGCGAGAACCATTCTCCGTGGGCCGATCTTGCTGTGGGGTGCCTTCCGTGACTACAAGCGGCGGAGGACCGCGACGACCTTGCCGAGGATGGTGGCGTTGTCGCCCGGGATCGGCTCGTACGCCGCGTTGTGCGGCATCAGCCAGATCTTGCCGTCCTCGCGCTTCAGCCGCTTGACCGTCGCCTCGCCGTCGATCATCGCGGCGACGATGTCGCCGTTCTCGGCGACCGGCTGGCGGCGGACGGTCACCCAGTCGCCGTCGCAGATCGCCGCCTCGATCATCGAGTCGCCCTTGACCGTCAGCGCGAACAGCTCGCCCTCGCCGACGAGTTGACGGGGGAGCGGGAAGACGTCCTCGACGGTCTGCTCGGCGAGGATCGGGCCGCCGGCGGCGATCCGGCCGACCAGCGGGACGTAGGAGGTGGAGGGGCGGCCCGCCGTCTCCGCCGCGGCCGGGCGGGCGACCTCGACGCCGCGGACCTCGTACGCGCGCGGCCGGTGCGGGTCGCGGCGCAGGAAGCCCTTGCGCTCCAGGGCCATCAGCTGGTGCGCGACCGAGGAGGTGGAGGAGAGCCCGACCGCCTGGCCGATCTCCCGCATGGACGGCGGGTAGCCGCGACGCTGGACCGAGTCGCGGATCACCTCGATGACACGGCGCTGACGCTCGGTCAGCCCGGCCTCGTCGGTACGGATGCCGGGTGGCCGGCCGGGGAGGGAGCGGACGACGGGGGTGGGCACGCCGAGCGGGGATTCCTCGATCGGCTGACTACGGCTCATGGTCTGATCCATGCTCTCCTGGTCAGTGGTGCGCGCGGAACGCTCCTGCACCGGGATGGCGGTCTTGGCTTCGGCGGTGTGGATGACGCTGGGGGTGGACATCGCGGCGACCCTTCGACTGGTGCTCCATCTGCCCAGCTCAACTGGTGCCCCTATCGAAAGGTTGCGCCAAACACACGTTCGAGTGAATTTATTCGAGGTTGGCTGACTTGATCAAGCCTCCGGGTGTAAGTCGATTGCATGTTCGACTCGAACAGTCTATGGGGTGTCGCCGGGAGCTGTCTCCGATTCCGGCGCGTCCGACCGGCGTGGCGCACCCCGCACACAAGATCTAGTGGCTAGTGTCCTGGGTCGGGCACAGGTCTTGTGTTCAGGTAGAGTGTTTCGAGTTGTTCGCCGTCGTGTCGCAGGGAGGGAGTTCCAGGTGCACTGCCCCTTCTGCCGGCATCCGGACAGCCGAGTCGTGGACAGTCGCGCGAGCGACGACGGCAGCTCGATCCGCCGCCGCCGCCAGTGCCCCGACTGCAGTCGGCGCTTCACCACGGTGGAGACCGCCACCCTGATGGTGATCAAGCGCAGCGGCGTCACCGAGCCCTTCTCCCGCGAGAAGGTGATCTCCGGCGTCCGCAAGGCGTGCCAGGGCCGCCCGGTCACCGAGGACGCGCTGGCCCAGCTCGGGCAGCGGGTCGAGGAGTGCGTCCGGGCGAGCGGCAGTGCGGAACTCTCGACGCACGACGTCGGTTTGGCCATACTCGGCCCCCTGAAGGAGTTGGACGTGGTGGCGTACCTGCGGTTCGCCAGCGTCTACCGGGCCTTCGACAACCTTGAGGACTTCGAGGCCGCGATCGCGGAGCTGCGCTCCGAGCGGCCGGTCGCCCCCGAACCGGTGCCCGTGCCCTGAGCACGGCCCACCGGTCGTTTTTTCGCAGCATCACACCCTGTGTCACCCGTGCGCCGTGGTCGGGCTTCCGGCTGCCCGCACACCAGGAGAACGAACCAGCGGTGCCCGGACTTTTCAGGGCACTTCGGGCGTTTGCCCAGGAGGAGGAGCAAGACAGTGACGGACACGACGAGCGGTTCCGCACGCGGTTCGAGGTCGGAGAAGTCCGCGAAGGGCGCCGCCAAGGGCGCCAAGGCGGGTCTGCGGCTGGAGCGCATCTACACCACCCCTGGGGTCCACCCGTACGACGCGGTGACCTGGGAGCGCCGTGACGTCGTGATGACCAACTGGCGTGACGGCTCGATCAACTTCGAGCAGCGCGGCGTGGAGTTCCCCGACTTCTGGTCGGTGAACGCGGTCAACATCGTGACCAGCAAGTACTTCCGCGGCGCGGTCGGCAGCCCGCAGCGCGAGCGGAGCCTGAAGCAGATCATCGACCGGGTGGTGCTGACCTACCGCGCCGCCGGCGAGAAGCACGGCTACTTCGCCACCCCGGACGACGCCGAGATCTTCGAGCACGAGCTGACGCACGCCCTCCTCCACCAGGTGTTCAGCTTCAACTCGCCGGTCTGGTTCAACGTCGGCACCCAGCAGCCGCAGCAGGTCTCCGCCTGCTTCATCCTGTCCGTCGACGACTCCATGGAGTCGATCCTCGACTGGTACAAGGAAGAGGGCATGATCTTCAAGGGCGGTTCCGGCGCGGGCCTGAACCTGTCCCGGATCCGCTCCTCCAAGGAGCTGCTCTCCTCCGGCGGCAACGCCTCCGGCCCGGTCTCCTTCATGCGCGGCGCCGACGCCTCGGCCGGCACCATCAAGTCCGGCGGCGCGACCCGCCGGGCCGCCAAGATGGTCGTGCTGGACGTCGACCACCCGGACGTCGAGGCCTTCATCGAGACCAAGGTGAAGGAGGAGGAGAAGATCCGCGCGCTGCGCGACGCCGGGTTCGACATGGACCTGGGCGGCGACGACATCACCTCCGTCCAGTACCAGAACGCCAACAACTCGGTCCGCGTCAACGACGAGTTCATGACCGCGGTGGAGAACGGCACCGGCTTCGGCCTGCGCGGCCGGATGACCGGCGAGGTCATCGAGACCGTCGACGCCAAGGGCCTGTTCCGGAAGATGGCCGAGGCCGCGTGGGCCTGCGCCGACCCGGGCATCCAGTACGACTCGGTGATCAACCACTGGCACACCTGCCCCGAGTCGGGCCGGATCAACGCCTCCAACCCGTGCTCCGAGTACATGCACCTGGACAACTCCAGCTGCAACCTCGCCTCGCTGAACCTGATGAAGTTCCTGCGCGACGACGACTCCTTCGACGCGCAGACCTTCGCCAAGGTCGTCGAGCTGGTCATCACCGCGATGGACATCTCCATCTGCTTCGCCGACTTCCCGACCGAGAAGATCGGCGAGACCACCCGCGCCTACCGCCAGCTCGGCATCGGCTACGCCAACCTCGGCGCGCTGCTGATGGCCACCGGCCACGCCTACGACTCCGAGGGCGGCCGCGCGCTGGCCGGCGCCGTGACCTCGCTGATGACCGGCACCGCCTACCGCCGCTCCGCCGAACTGGCCGGCGTGGTCGGCCCGTACGACGGCTACGCCCGCAACGCGGCCCCGCACCAGCGGGTCATGAAGCAGCACGCGGACGCCTCGGCCGCGGTCGCCCCGCTGGACGACCTGGACACCCCGGTGTGGGCGATCGCCAACTCCACCTGGGCGGACGTCGTCCGGCTCGGCGCGCAGAACGGCTTCCGCAACGCGCAGGCCTCGGTGCTCGCCCCGACCGGCACCATCGGCCTGATGATGGACTGCGACACCACCGGCGTCGAACCCGACCTGGCCCTGGTCAAGTTCAAGAAGCTGGTCGGCGGCGGCTCGATGCAGATCGTCAACGGCACCGTCCCGCGCGCCCTGAACCGCCTCGGCTACCAGGACGAGCAGGTCGAGGCGATCGTCGCGCACATCGCCGAGCACGGGAACGTCATCGACGCGCCCGGCCTGAAGGCCGCCCACTACGAGGTGTTCGACTGCGCCATGGGCGAGCGGTCGATCTCCCCGATGGGCCACGTGCGGATGATGGCCGCGATCCAGCCGTGGATCTCCGGCGCGATCTCCAAGACCGTCAACATGCCGGAGAACGCCACCGTCGAAGAGGTCGAGGAGATCTACTTCCAGGCCTGGAAGCTCGGCGTCAAGGCGCTGGCGATCTACCGCGACAACTGCAAGGTCGGCCAGCCGCTGTCGGCCAAGACCAAGGCCCCGGCGGCGGTCGCCGAGCCGGTCGCGGCCCCGGCCGTCGAGAAGGTCGTCGAGTACCGCCCGACCCGCAAGCGCCTGCCCAAGGGCCGGCCCGGCATCACCACCTCCTTCACGGTCGGTGGCGCCGAGGGCTACATGACCGCCAACTCCTACCCGGACGACGGCCTCGGCGAGGTCTTCCTGAAGATGTCCAAGCAGGGCTCGACCCTCGCGGGCATGATGGACGCCTTCTCCATCGCCGTCTCGGTCGGCCTGCAGTACGGCGTGCCGCTGGAGACCTACGTCTCGAAGTTCACCAACATGCGCTTCGAGCCGGCCGGCCTCACCGACGACCCGGACGTGCGGATGGCGCAGTCCATCGTGGACTACATCTTCCGCCGCCTGGCGCTGGACTTCCTGCCCTTCGAGACCCGTTCCGCGCTGGGCATCCACTCCGTCGAGGAGCGCACCCGGCACCTGGAGACCGGCTCCTACGAGCCGATCGAGGAGGACGTCGACGTCGAGGCGCTGGCGCAGTCCGCGCCGCTCGCCCCCGCGAAGCCGCACGTCGCCCTGCCGCTCGTCGAGCAGCCCAAGGCCGCCCCGGCCGCGCACAACTCGACCGAGCTCGCGGAGATCCGCCTCGGCCTGAACGCCGACGCCCCGCTCTGCTTCTCCTGCGGCACCAAGATGCGCCGCGCCGGCAGCTGCTACCTCTGCGAGGGCTGCGGCTCCACCAGCGGCTGCAGCTGAGCCTGCTTGACCAGGTGTGTCCCCCCGGCGTGCTGTTCGCCGGGGGGACACACCTGTTGACGGAGCGTCAGCCGGCTCCTCACTGCATGTTCTCGAGATGCGGGTGGTCGAAGGAGGTCGGGCAGACGTAGATCTGCATGCTGTAGCTGCGGCCGATCTGCACCATCGGCGGATCCGAGGGCGTGCGCAGCCCGGTGGGGCCGGGAGGGTCTTCGCGGTCCTCCAGCGGGATCCAGCTGCGGCTGCCGCCGTCCCACTCGCCGGAGCTGACGGTGAGCAGCGGCCGGTACTCGGCCTGGCAGACCTCGCAGTTCATCGGCCGGGGGTCGCTGAAGCTCCACGGGCCCCAGCCGCCGATCTTCCAGCCGGGGGCGACGGAGTGCTCGTACTGGTAGTAGGCGCCTCCGGGGCTCCGCTCCTCGTCCGGGTCCTGTGCGGCCCACACGCCGAGACCCCAGTCGTGGAGGCGCTCGGCGAGTTCCTCCGGCAGCTCGTGGGGTGCCGGGTACTCGGTCACGACCTCGGGGTGGAGGAGGCACGGCTCGGGCACGTAGTTGCCGTAGTGCTCGACGTCTGCGGGCTGCGGCGGATCGGTGAGCACCTCCTCGACGTTCGCGGAGCCGCGCCAGACCAGGTGCGCGGCGGGGAGGCCGTGGTCGTGGCCCAGCGGGCACCACAGCACCTGGAGGACGCCCGCACCCTCGGGGCCGACCAGCCCCGGTACGTCGCGCAGGTAGAGCTGGGCGACCGGAAGCAGCGCGTTGGGCCCGTCGTTCGCCGGATGCCCGGCTTCGAGCCGGTCGAGGTAGGCCTCCTGCTCGGGGTCGAGCAGGTTCTCGCGGGGACCGCGAGGACGGCGCCAGGCCGCTTCGAGCAGGGCGCGGCTCTTGCGGACGTCGTCCAGCGAGACGGGCAGCTCGTGGTGTTCGTGCTCCTGCGTACAGACCGGCCACTCCTCGTCGGCAGGCCACAGCAGCGGCCCGCCGACCGAGCTGTCGTGGACGGTCGGCTCGCCCGGCCGCGGGTGCAGGCGCACCGCCTGCCGGGCCAGCGGGGCCAACTCCGGGAAGACGGCCGCGATGTCGACCGGCCGGGGCGGGGTGGTGCGCGCCAACGCAACTCCTTCGACTGTCACCTGCGAGCCTCGGCCGGGACCCTACCGGGCCGCGCGGACAGCCCGGTGCCGCGGCGCGGCCGGGCCGACGCGGCAGCACGGAGGCGCGTCCAGGCCGTCGGCGTCCGACCCGTGCGGCATCATTGCGGGCATGGAACTGGAGCCTTACCGGGGTGAGTTGACGGCCTACTGCTACCGGATGCTGGGCTCCTTCCAGGAGGCCGAGGACCTGGTGCAGGAGACGCTGCTGCGGGCCTGGAAGGCGCGCGAGCGGTACGACCCGTTGCGCGCCTCGGTGCGGACGTGGCTGTACCGGATCGCCACCAACGTCTGCCTCACCGCGCTGGAGGGCCGGGCCCGGCGCCCGCTGCCGTCCGGACTCGGCGCGCCGAGCGAGGACGTGAACGTGCCGCTCACGCCCGCCGGCGACGTCCCGTGGCTGGAGCCGTTCCCCGACGCCCGGTTCGACGTCGAGCGGCGGGCCGACCTGCGGCTCGCCTGGGTGGCCGCGGTGCAGCACCTGCCGGCCCGTCAGCGCGCGGTGCTGGTGCTGCGCGAGGTGCTGGCGTTCTCCGCCGCCGAGGTGGCCGGGCAGCTCGACACCACCGTCGCCGCCGTCAACAGCGCGCTGCAGCGCGCCCGCGCCGCCGTCGCCGAGGTCGGCGACGCGGACCGGCTGCGCGAGCCGGACGACCCCGAGGTGCGGGCCGTGGTCCAGCGCTACCTGCTGGCCTTCGAGGCGGCGGACGTCCCCGCGCTGGTGCGGCTGCTGGCCGAGGACGCCGTGCTGGAGATGCCGCCCGTGCCGCTCTGGTACCGGGGCCGCGGGTACTACGGGCAGTTCATGGAGCGGGTCTTCGCGATGCGCGGCGCCGGCTGGGCGATGCGCGAGCTCACCGCCAACGGACAGCCCGCACTGGCCGCGTACGCGCCCGCCGGCCCCCTGCTGCGCCTGCACAGCCTGCAGGTGCTCACCGTGGTCGACGGGCTGGTCACGGACAACGTGGTCTTCGCGGACCCGCGCGGCTTCGCGGGCTTCGGGCTTCCGCTGGAGATCGCGGGTGAGATCCCCGGGGAGAATTCCGCGCAGCCGCGATGAGTTCGGCGGGGGCCGCCGGTACGTACCGGTGAGCACCCAACCGAAGGGAATCTCAATGATCGTGTCAAGCCGTCTGCGTGACCGACGGGGCGGAGGTGAACAGCCTCTTGTCACGCAGCATCGCCCACAGCACATCGAC
>NZ_JBFAQR010000038.1:0-67594 GCF_040678815.1 Kitasatospora sp. NPDC049285
CGCACCCGCGCCCGCACCCGCGCCCGCGCCCGCGCCCGCGCCCGCACCGGCGCCCGCCCGGCCGGATGCCCCCGCCGGCCGGGCCCCCCGGGGCGAACTCGCCGTCCACGGCCTGCGCTTCGCCCACCGGCCGACCGCCCGCCCGGTGCTGGACGGTCTCGGGTTCACCGTCCGTCCGGGCGGCCACCTGGCGGTGGTCGGGCCGAGCGGCACCGGCAAGTCGACGCTGGCCGCCCTGCTGGCCGGGCTGCTCGCCCCGGACGCCGGCGAGGTGCTCGTCGACGGCCTGTCGCTCGCCCAACTCCCCGCGGCGGAACGGGCACTGCGCCTGGCGCTGGTCCCGCAGGAGGCGTACGTGTTCGAGGGCACGGTCCGCGAGAACCTCTGCTGGCCGCGGCCGACCCCGCACACGGACGCCGAACTCCTGGACATCGCCGAGCGGTTGGGCGCCGACCGGCTGATCGAGCGGCTCGGTGGGCTGGACGGCCCGATCGGGGCGCCCGCCGCGCTCTCCGCCGGGGAGCGTCAACTGCTCGCCCTTACCCGGACGTTCCTCTCCCCGGCACCGACGGTGGTGCTGGACGAGGCGACCTGCCACCTGGACGCCGCCGCGGAGGAGCGGGTGGAGCGGGCCTTCGCGGACCGGCCGGGCACGCTGCTCGTGGTGGCGCACCGCATCGCGTCCGCCGTGCGCGCCGACCGGGTGCTGCTGCTGGACGGCGGCCGCGGGATCCTCGCCGGCCACGGCGACCTGCAGGTCCTCTCGCCGCTCTACCGCGAACTGGTCGGCCACTGGCGCGGTTCGGCACCCCCTCAGGCACCCCTTCAGGCACCGCAGGCACCCCAGGCACCCCGCCCGGCGCCCCCTCAGGCAGCCCGTCCGGCCCCGCTCGCACCGCCGGTCGAGGCCGGGCAGCGCGCCGGTTCGGCGGACGCGGCGGAGCACGCGGCATGACCGCCAGCGGTCGCAGGTTCGCCGAAACCGGCGCGCCGGGGGCCGGTTTGGATAGGCTCCGATCCGATTCGGCCGTTATCGTGGCCCCCGCGCGGGCCGCCACGAGGACGGCCGGTTGCCTGCTGCCCGTGTACCGACCGCTCCGGCGTGCCGGGTGGCACCCACCGCAGAACCAGCCATTCCCACGGAGACGACTGACCCGATGTCCGAGTCCCTCAACGACACCACCGAGCACGACCACGGCGCGCCGGGCGCCGACGAGGCCGCCGACCACGCGGCGCACGGCCGGCACCGCGGCGTGACCGCCAACGACGACGCCGCCGACGCGGACCCGCACGGCCGCCACCGCCGCTGAGTCACGGGCCGCGCCGCCGCCGGGCCACCGCCCGCGGCGGCGCAGCGCCCCACCCGAACTGCCGACGCTCCCCCGCCCGTCACCGTCCTGACCGGGCCCGGGAGCGTCGGCCGTTCACCACCCCTCGACGAGGCGTCAGGTCACGGCACGTCAGCCCGCGGCACGTCAGCCCACGGGCCGTCAGTCCACGGTGAGGATCGTCCGCAGCGCCTCGCCGCTGCGCATCTGCCGGATCGCCTCGTTGACCTCGGTCAGCGGCAGCCGGTGGGTGACCATGGCGGCCAGGTCGAGGCGGCCGGCCCGCCAGAGTTCGACGGCGCGGTCGGCGGTGCGCCGGACGTCCCCGCCGCCGTACATCGAGGGCAGCAACCGCTTCTCGTTGAAGAAGAGTTCGCCCATGCTGAAGGAGACCCGGTCGTCGGCGGCGCCCGCGCCGACCACCACCACGGCTCCGCCGCGCCGGGCGGCGTCGTAGCCGGCCCGGACGGTGGCGGAGCGGCCGACCGCCTCGATGACGTAGTCGTAGCCGCCGGCGGGCAGGGTGCGGGCGGCGGCCTTGAGTTCCTCGGGGGCGATCGCGTCGGTGGCGCCGAAGGCGAGCGCCCGGGTGCGCCGCGACTCGACCGGGTCGACCACGGTGATCCGGGCCGCGCCGCAGATCCGCGCGCCCTGCACGGCGGCGACGCCGACGCCGCCCGCGCCGATCACCGCGACCGCCGAACCCGGCTCGATCCGGGCGGTGTTGATCGCCGCGCCGAGGCCGGTGGTGACGCCGCAGCCGATCAGCGCCGCCAGCTCGTACGGCAGGTCGGCGGGGACGGGCAACAGGGCGTCCGCGGCGACCACCAGCTCCTCGGCGAAGGTGCCGGTGCCGTAGAAGCCGTACGCGTCCTGCCCGCCGTCGGCGCCGCCGATCCGGAAGGTGGGCGTGCCGAGCCGCCGGATCGAGGCCACGCACAGGTGGGTGTCGCCGCGCCGGCACAGGGCGCAGGTGCCGCACGGCGGCATCCAGCAGAGCACCACGCGGTCGCCGGGGGCGAGGCCGGTGACGCCCTCGCCGACCTCCAGCACCTCGCCGGCGCCCTCGTGGCCGGGGACGAACGGGGCGGGCTGCGGCAGGATCCCGGCCATCGCGGAGAGGTCGGAGTGGCAGAGGCTGGTGGCGTGCAGCCGGACCCGGACCCGGCCGGGGCCGAAGCCGATCGCCTCGACGTCCTCGCGGACGTCCAGGGTGTCCTGGCCGGTCTGGTGCAGGATCGCTGCGCGCACGGGCTCTCCGAGGGTGCGGCCACCACCCGCGGGAGCGGCGGCACTGAGCTGGAACGCGTCGCCGGACCACCGCCCGGCACTGGAACGCGTTCTACTGCGGACCGATCCTGTATAGCGCATCACCGCCGCCGCCCGGCAGGCCGCCCCCGCTCGGCTCCGGCCGTCCGGGTGGTGAAAGCCCCTTCCCAGGGCGGTCCGCAGCATGGCATGATCCGCCGCCGTGTCGATGACCGAACCCCGTGCCACCAGTGCCGATGCCGCCGGCGGCGCCGCCGTGGAGACCCAGCGCTGCCCGCAGTGCGCCGCCGCCCTGGCCGGGCACGACCGCTTCCCCGTCTGGTGCCCCGCCTGCGAGTGGAACCTGATCCCGTCGAAGCGGGCCGACCCGGCGCGGAGCAAGCGCGAGCGGCGCCGCGCCGTGCGGGCCGAGCGGCGTACCGAGAGCCGTCGACGGGCCGTCCGGGCGCGCACGGAGCAGGTGTTCGAGCTGGTCGCGGCGGGCGGGTCCAACTTCCGGGACCGCTCGGTGGCGGCGGCGTTCGCCCTGGCGGGGCTGGTCCACCTGGTGTCGCTCGGCGTGCTGCTGCTCGCCCTCGGCCTGGTGTCCGGGCTGCTGCTGCCGGGCTGGCCCGGGCCGGTGCTGGGGGTGATCGGGCTGTGCGTGGCGTTCGCGCTACGGCCGCGGCTGGGCCGGCCCGAGCGCGGCCCGAACGTCCTCGCCCGGGAGTCCGCGCCGGCGCTGTACGCGCTGGCGGACCGCACCGCGGCGGCCCTGGGGACGGCGCCGGTCGACCTGATCGCGGTCGACGGCGCGTTCAACGCGGGCTTCGGCGTGCTCGGCCTGCGCCGCCGCCGGCAGTTGGTGATCGGCCTGCCGCTGTGGGCGACGCTGACCCGGCAGCAGAAGGTGGCGCTGCTCGGCCACGAGTTCGGCCACGGCGTGAACCGGGACAACCGGCGCAGTCTGTGGACCGGCTCGGCGGTTCGCGCCCTGGAGGAGTGGTCGCTGCTGACCCGGCCCGGCCGCGTCGACACCAGGGGCAACCTCATGGTGGTCGCGGCCGCCGCGGCCGCCGCCCTGCTGCTGTGGGTGGTGCACCAGGGGGTGCTCGGACTGACCGAGCTGATGCACCGTCTGAACCTGCGCTCCGGGCAGGCCGCCGAGTACCGCGCCGACCGGCTGGCCGCCGGGCTGACCTCGGTGGCGGACACCCGCGGCATGCTGACCGGGATCCTCCACTCGTCCACCGTCGAGACGGTGATCCTCCGTCAGCGCGCCCTGCCGCGCCCGCGCCCCGGCCGTACCGGGCAGCCGGCGGCGCCGGACCTGTGGCAGTCGCTGGCCGAGGCCACCCGCTCCATCCCGCCGATCGAGGTGGAGCGCCGCCTGCGGCTGTCCGAGCGGGAGCTGGGCGCGGTCGACGGCTCGCACCCGCCGACCCACCTGCGGCTGCGGATGCTCGCCACCGCTCCCCCGCCGCCGTCCGACCGCCACCCCGTGGTGCTGGACGCCGCCGAGGACGCCGCGATCGAGGCCGAACTGGCCGGGCACCGGGAGCGGATCGCGCGCGACCTGCTCTGAGCACCGGCTGGCTACCATCCAGTAGGGTCCTGGGTCAGTCCACCGACCAGCCCGGCAGGAGCACCCGATGACCGACACTCCCCTCGCCGCCGACGCCCCCGACGCCGAGGTGCTCGCGGCGTTCCGGCAGGCCACCGGCTTCATGCCCGAGGACGAGGGCCTGGCGCTGTACGCGGCGGCCGTCGAGGCGGCGACGCGGACCGGGCTGCCGCTGCTGGAGATCGGCACCTACTGCGGGCGGTCGGCGATCCTGCTGGCGGACGCCGCCCGCCGCACCGGCACCGTCGCGCTGACCGTCGACCACCACCGCGGCTCGGAGGAGCAGCAGCCCGGCTGGGAGTACCACGACCCGACCCTGGTCGACCCGGAGGTCGGCCTGATGGACACCCTGCCCCGGTTCCGCCGCACCCTGCACGCGGCCGGGCTGGAGGACCACGTGATCGCCATGGTCGGCCGCTCCCCGCAGATCGCCGCCGTCTGGCAGGGCCGGCTGGCGCTGGTCTTCGTCGACGGCGGGCACACCGACGAGCACGCCGGCGGCGACTACCAGGGCTGGGCGCCGCACCTCGCCGAGGACGGCCTGCTGGTCATCCACGACGTCTTCCCCGACCCGGCGGACGGCGGCCAGGCCCCGTACCGGGTCTACCTGCGGGCCCTCGCCGACGGCTTCCGCGAGGTCTCGGTGACCGGCTCGCTGCGCGTGCTGCGCCGCGAGGGCGCCGCCACCTCCTGACGCCCGGTCAGCTCGATCAGCCCGGCCTTCCGCGGGAACGATCACCCGGGGCCTAACGTCATCCTCGGGGCGGCGCCGACTCCCGGACCGCCGACTGCTGGACCGCCGTGGCCCGGTCAGGAATCGGCCGGTACGGTGTCGGCGGCAGACGGCGAACGGTCCGGGTGGGAGGCGCCGTTCGGACGTGGCGGCACCGGCAGCGGTGCCCGACCGGCGAGTTGGGGGCGAGGCGGCGCATGACGGAACAGGGCAACAACGCCAGGGCGGTCTGGGACCCGACGGCGAACAACGGCGCGGGCGGCTGGGTCCGCCGCCCGATCACGCCCGACCCGGCGTCCCCGTCCGCCCAGTCGCCGCTGCCCGGCCCGAACCCGCCGCAGGCCCCCGCCGCGGCGCCCTACCCGGTCCCGCCCGCGGCCCCGCCGCGCACTCCCGCCGCCACGCCGGTCCGGCCGCCCCGCACCGAGCCGGGCCCGACCGGCCCGGCCCCGCAGCAGGCACCGCCCGCTGCCCCGCCGGGACCGGCCCCGTACGCGGGCGCCGCATCGCAGTCCGGCGGCTTCCCGCAGGCGGCGCCCCCGCCGCCCTTCGGCGGTCAGCAGGGCTACCCGGACCAGCCGGGCTACGGTGAGCAGCCGGGCTACGGGCAGCAGCCGGGCTACGGCAACCAGCAGAGCTTCGGCGGGCAGGGCTTCAACGCCCCGCCGCAGCCCTTCAGCCCGCAGCAGCCGTACAACGCCCAGCCCCCCGGCGGCGGCCAGCCGCCGTTCGGGCAGCAGCCGCCGTTCGGCCGGCAGCCGAACCTCGACCCGCAGCCGGACTTCGCGGCCCAGCCGGAGTTCGACTACGAGGAGGACCCGCGGCGCCGGCGCACCCCGGTGCTGGTCGGCGCGGCGGTGGCGCTGCTGCTGGTGATCGGCGTCGGCGTGGTGTGGGCGGTGCAGAACAGCGGCGACGACCCGGGCCAGGCGAAGGGCGCGGGCACCGCGCCACCGCCGCCGGCGAGTTCGGGCACGCCGGGCGACCCGCAGAGCGCTCCGGCGGCCTCGGGTTCGCCGTCGGCGTCCGCGTCGGCCTCCGCCTCGGCGGGCGCGGCCGGCCCGAACGCGGCGGCGCAGGCGAAGGCGCTGGACGCGCTGCTGACCAAGGGGGAGAACGCCAAGGCGCCGATCGGCAGCGCGGTGGCGAAGGTACGCAGCTGCCCGGCGAAGCCGGAGGTGGAGAGCGCCGCCAAGGTGTTCGACACCGGCGCCGAGCAGCGCGACCAGCTGATCACCGAGCTGGCCGGGCTGCAGACGTCCGACCTGCCGGGCGGCGCGGAGGCGGTGCAGACGCTGAAGACCGCGTGGCAGCAGTCCGGGGACATCGACCGCGCGTACGCGACGTGGGCGCGTACCGTGTCCACGCAGGGGTGCACCAACGGTTCGGCGCCCACCACCGCCGACCTGAACCGCGCCAACGACCTCAACCCGCAGGCCACCCAGTCGAAGAAGGACTTCGTGGCGAAGTGGAAGCCGATCGCCGACGCCTACGGTCTGACGGCGCGTACCTGGGACAGGATCTGAGAAGCACGTGACCGGCCGCACCACCGAGCACCCCATGGGACCCGAGGACCACGCCGACCCGGCGCGGCGCACCGCCCTCTGGCGGCCCGCCGCGAAGGTGGCCGGCGTGGTGCTGCCCGTCTGCCTGATCGGCTGGCTGGGCTGGCAGGCGACGACGAACAGTTCGCGCCAGGCCGCCCCGCCCGCCGCGGCCTCGCCGCACTTCGCGGAGGGCGACCGGGTCGACCCGTCCGACGGCCCGTCCGGTGCCGCTGCGGCCGACAGCCCGTCCGCCGCCTCCGCGGCGGCGCCCTCCCCGGCCGCGTCCGCCGCCGGGCGTCCGCTGGCCGGCCGGACCGTGCTGCTCGACCCGGGCCACAACACGGGCAACGCCCGGCACACCACCGAGATCAACCGCCAGGTGGACATAGGCAACGCCCGCAAGGAGTGCGACACCACCGGCACCGCGACCAACGCGGGGTACGCCGAGGCCGACTTCACGCTGGACGTGGTGCACCGGGCCCGGCAGATCCTGCAGGACCGCGGCGCGAAGGTGGTGCTCACCCAGGACGGCGACCGCGCCTGGGGCCCGTGCATCGACGAGCGCGCCCGGATAGGCAACGAGGCCAAGGCGGACGCCGCGGTCTCGGTGCACGGGGACGGCGCGCCGGCCTCCGGCAGCGGCTTCCACGTGATCATGCCCGCCAGGGTGACCGCCGGGGTCGCCGACACCTCGGGGATCGTCGACCCCTCGCACCGGCTCGGGGTGCTGCTGCGCGACACCTTCAAGGCGGGCACCGGTGAGCCGTACGCCGACTACATCGGGCAGCAGGGCCTGGACACCCGCAGCGATCTGGGCGGGCTCAACCTTTCCAAGGTACCCAAGGTCTTCATCGAGTGCGGCAACATGCGCAACGCCGCCGATGCCAAGCGGTTGACCGACCCGCAGTGGCGCCAGCAGGCCGCGCAGGCCCTCGCCGACGCCCTGACCTCCTACCTCTCCGGGTGACGCCCGGTCAGGAACCACTCCCGTCCGATGCCCTCCCGGCCGACCCGGTCCGACCGGATCCGGAGGGTGCTGTGCACACGACGACGGCTTGGCTCTAGGCTTTTGCCCCGTCGGGCCGTTCCGCCACCGCGGAGTCCCGACCGCCGACCGCCGACCACGACTACACCAATGAGGGGAACGTCAGTGAATCTGCGCGCTCTCACCAGGGGGGACGCCGCCGTCGCCGGTGCGGCCGTACTGCTCCTCGTCTCGTCCTTCCTGCCCTACGTCTCCGTGGACTGCGGCGGCCTGTGCAGCGGCCTGTCCCGCAACGGCTGGGCGCCGGAGCTGTTCCCGGTGCTCACCTCGGTCTTCGTGCTGGGCATCGCCTCCGCCGCGCTGACCCTGCTGTTCCGCCTGCAGGGCGAGGCCTGGGCCACCAAGCAGGTGCTCGGGCTGCGCCTGGACCAGTGGGGCACCGCGCTGTCGGTGGCCGCGCTGTGGACCTCGCTGTTCTCGGTCCTCGGCGGCGGCACCGGCCTCAGCCACGGCATCGGTGCCTGGCTGGGCCTGCTCTCGCTGCTGGTCCTGGTGGCCGCCACCGCGGGCGGCCCGCTGCTGCCCGTGCTGCAGGCCCCGCTGATGTCGGACAAGCCCCCGGCGCCGACCGTCCCGCAGAACTTCGGCCAGTACCCGGGCGCCCCCGGCGCCCCGCAGCCGGGCCAGCCCGGCCCGTACGGCTACCCCGACCCGGCCGCCCAGCAGCAGGCGTTCCCGGCCCAGCAGCAGCCCGAGGCCCCGCAGGCCTACGCCGCCCAGCAGCAGCCGGAGCCGCAGCCGTACGGCGCGCACCAGCCGGCCGGGGGCTACGGTTTCCCGCAGTCCTCCGCCCAGCCCGTCGCCGCGCAGGCCGTCCCGGCGCCGCAGCCGACCGCCGTGCAGCCGGCCATCCAGGACGTCGTCCCGCCGCAGGCCGCCCAGCCCGCCGCCCCGTTCGCCCCGTTCTGGTTCGCCGTCCCGGCCGTCCGCCAGCTCGCCAACAAGGACAACCCGGGCCTCCCCCCGGTCGGCGAGCTCGTCCCCGGTACCTGGTACCTCGCCGTCGACCAGCACGGCGCCACCCTGGTCGCCCAGCTCCCCGACGGCACCCACGGCGTCCTCAACGACACGTCAGGCATCCAGCGCGGCTGACCCGGTCGCGCCCCGCAGGGGCGCGAGCAACCACCCACGCACAGCAAGATCCGCCCGGGAAGGGAACTCCCCTCCCCGGGCGGATCTCTGCGTTCACCCCTCAACAGCAGTCGTTGACAACCAGCCCACTCGGCAACTCGTCCCCCCCGAACACCGACACCGTCGCATGGTCGCCCCCCAGCGCCGCGACCGCGAGCAGCAGCGCGCCCGCCGTCCACGTGGTGCGCTCCTCCGGCCAGATCGCGTCGTCCTCGAACACGTAGCCGGTCCAGTAGGAGCCGTCCTCGTGCCGCAGGTGCTGGATCCAGCGGAGGATCTCCACCGCGCGGTCGGACTGTCCGGCGGCCCACAGCGCCAGGGCGAGTTCGGCGCTCTCGCCGCCGGTGACCCACGGCCGGTCGCTGACGCAGCGGACACCGAGGCCGGGGACGACGAAGCGGTCCCACTGGGCGGTGAGCCGCCGGCTGGCGGCGTCGCCGCGCAGCGCGGTGCCGAGGACGGGGTAGTACCAGTCCATCGAGTAGCGGTCCTTGTCGAGGAACCGCTCGGGGTGGTGGGCGATGGCGTGGCGCAGCCGTCCGGCGGCCAGTTCCCAGTCGGGTTGCGGCCGGTCGAGGTGGTCGGCGATGGCGAGCCCGCAGCGCAGGGCGTGCAGGACCGAGCAGGAGCCGGTGAGCAGCGCGTCGGTGGCGACGGCGCCGTCGGGGTCCTGCCGCCAGGCGATCGGGCCGTCGGGCAGGCGCAGGCCGACGGTGTAGTCGAGGGCGCGGCTGACGGTGGGCCAGAGGCGTTCCAGGAAGCGGTCGTCGCCGGTGGCGAGGTGGTGGTGCCAGGCGCCGACGGCGACGTAGGCGCAGAAGTTGGACTCGCGGGCCAGGTCGGTGGCGGTGCCGTCGGCGTGGTCGGGCTGCCCGTAGGCGTACGCGGCGTACCAGGAGCCGTCCGGGTTCTGCCGGTCGGCGAGCCACCGGTAGGCGGCCTCGGCGGCGGCGTGTTCGCCGGCCGTGTCGAGGGCCATCGCGGCCTCGGTGTGGTCCCACGGGTCGAGGTGGCCGCCGTGGAACCACGGGATGGCGCCGTCGGGCTGCTGGTGGGCGAGGATCGCGCGGACGGTGTCGGCGGCCTGCGCGGCGTCGAGTACACCGTCGAGCAGCAGCGCCTCGGGGACGGCGGCCGTCACTCGCCGGTCCGCGGCTTGCTGGCGTACACCACGAAGGACTTGCCGATGACCGGGTTGAGGGCCTTCTCGGCGGCCTTGGTGAGGGTGGAGATGACGGGGGTGCCGACGATGTCCCAGACCAGCAGCTGGTGGTAGGCGCGGACCGGCAGCGCCTTGTCGTTGTCGACGCCGACCGCGCACTTGATCCACCAGTACGGGGAGTGCAGGGCGTGCGCGTGGTGGGTGCCGTACGGGTTCAGGCCCGCCTCGCGGACCTTCTCGACCAGCTCGTCGCCCTTGTAGATGCGGATGTGGCCGCCCTCGACCTCGTGGTAGGCGTCGGAGAGCGCCCAGCAGATCTTCTCCGGCAGGTAGCGGGGCACGGTGACGGCGAGCAGCCCGCCGGGCTTGAGGACGCGGACCATCTCGGCGAGCACGCCCTTGTCGTCGGGGATGTGCTCCATCACCTCGGAGATGATGATCTTGTCGAAGGTGTCGTCGTCGAACGGGAGGTTGAGCGCGTCGCCCTCCATGGCGACGGCGCTGGCCCCGGCGGGCGCCTCGCCGGCCTGCTCCATGGCGGCGAACCACTTGCGGACCTCGGCGATCTCCTCGGCGTTCTGGTCCAGGGCGACCACGTTGGCGCCGCGCCGGTAGCACTCGAACGCGTGCCGGCCCCCGCCGCAGCCCAGGTCGAGCACCCGGTCGCCTGGGGCGAGCGGGAAGCGGGAGAAGTCGACGGTCAGCACTGCGGGGCTCCCATTCACGAAGGGGTGGTACGACGGTTGAGGGACCGTCAGCTGACGTAGCGCCAGCCGTGGCCGGAGCGGGCGGCGGCGCCGGCTCCGGTGGCGATCGCGGCCCGGTAGCGCTCGACGGTGAGCTCGGCGGCCCGGGTCCAGGTGAAGTTGGCGAGCACCCGCGCGCGGCCGGCCGCGCCGAGCCGCTCGCGCAGCTCCGGGTCGTCCAGCAGCCGGCCGAGTGCGGCGGCCAGCGCGCCGGCGTCGCCGGGCGGGACGGCCAGGCTGGTGTCGCCGTCGGTGCCGGCCACCTCGGGGATGGCGCCGCCGGTGGTGGCGACCAGCGGGGTGCCGGTGGCCATCGCCTCGGCGGCGGGCAGGGAGAAGCCCTCGTACAGCGAGGGGACGCAGGCGACCTCGGCGGAGCGGTACAGGTCGACCAGCTCCCGGTCGGTCAGGCCGGTGCGGAACTCGATGTGCGCCTCCAGGCCGAACCGGCGCACCGCGTCGGCGACCGGCCCGTCCTCCTTCTGCGGCTTGCCGACCACCACCAGGTGGGCCTCGCGTTCGGTGCGGACCTTGGCGAGCGCCTCGACCAGGTACACCAGGCCCTTGAGCGGGACGTCGGCGCTGGAGGTGGTGACGATCCGTCCGGGGACCCGGGCGATCCGCTCGGACGGCGACCAGAGCCGGGTGTCCGCGCCGATCGGGACGACGGAGACCGCGCCGGGGGCGGCGCCGAGCTGCTCGGAGATCTCGGCCCGGGAGCTCTCCGAGACGGTGATCACCTGGTCGAGCCGGGCGGCCACCCGCCGCTGCATGCGGGTGAAGGCGTACCAGCGGCGCTTGCCGAGCTTCTGCAGCGTCGTCGCGGCCGCGTCGATCTCCAACTGCCGGTCCACGGTGACCGGGTGGTGGATGGTGGTGACCAGCGGGAAGCCGTGCCGGGCCAGGCCGAGCAGGCCGTAGCCGAGGGTCTGGTTGTCGTGCACGACGTCGTAGCGGCCCTTGTGCCGGGCCAGGTACTGCCGGGCGCGCAGCGAGAAGGTCAGCGGTTCGGGGAAGCCGCCGGTGCGCATCACCGCGTACTCGAGCACGTCGACCGGGCCGCGGAACTCGCCGGCGGCGGGGGTGCGGAACGGGTCGTCGGCGCGGTACAGGTCCAGGCTGGGGAGTTCGACCAGGCGCACCGAGCCGGGGCCCTCGACCTCGTCCAGGACGGGGTACGGCTGGGCGCCTATCACGTCGACGTGGTGGCCGAGCCGGGCCAGTTCGCGGGACAGGTGGCGCACGTACACGCCCTGGCCGCCGCAGAACGGGTCGCCGCGGTAGGACAGCAGGGCGATCCGCAGCGACGGCGGCGGCAGCGCGGACATCCGGGGCCCCTATCCCTACTCACCGGGACCGGCGACGGACGTGGCCGGTGGCCGGTAAAGTAGATCACGTTTCACAGTGGTGCGGGCTCGTCGTTGGGGAAAGTGAACAACGAGAGTCCTCGAAGATTACCGGGCCGTAGCTTCCCGTCAGGAGCCCGGGCAGGTGATTCACGCCACGCTGTGGCCCGTACCGAACCTCGCTCCGGGAGTAGCCGTGACCTCGACCGCCGCCGCCGACGGGGTGCTGACGCCGCGCCAGGCAGAGCGCCGCCGGGGCATCCTGCGGGCCGCCACCGCGCTGGCCGCCCGGGGCGGCTACGAGGCCGTGCAGATGCGCGAGGTGGCGGAGAGCGCACAGGTCGCACTGGGCACGCTGTACCGCTACTTCCCGTCCAAGGTGCACCTGCTGGTGGCGGTGATGCGCGAGCAGCTGGAGCAGCTGCACGAGCAGGTGAGGCGGCGTCCGCCGGGCGGCGCGGACCCGGCCGGCCGGGTCGCCGAGGCGCTCACCACCGCCTTCCACGCGCTGCAGCGCGAACCGCGGCTGGCCGAGGCGATGGTGCGGGCGCTGTCCTTCGCGGACCGGTCGGTGGGCAGCGAGGTGGACGAGGTCGCGCAGGTCACCTCGGCGATCGTGCTGGAGGCGGCCCGGCTGCCCGGCCCGCCCGGCGCGGCGCAGCAGGCGGCGCTGCGGGTGATCGGCCACACCTGGCACGCGACCCTGCTGGCCTGGCTGTCCGGCCGGGCCTCGCTGGCCGAGGTCCGGGCCGACCTGCACACCGCGGCGCGCCTGCTCGACCCGTCCGGCGAAGCGGAGGAACTGGAACCGGTTCCACCTCCCGCGGCCACCGGCGCGCGGACCGCCGGATAGAGTCTTGGGCCGTGGCCGCGTCCCCGCGGCCGCGCCGACAACTTCATCCGCCTCCCGGCCCGGGGAAAGACCGGTGTGACTCCGGCACTGACCCGCAACCGTGAGCCGCCCCGCGCGGGCGGCGAGTCGGACCGCCCGGCCGGAGGCGAGCGGCCCCTCCGTCGTGGTCTACGGGCGGCCCGTGTGTGCGTGCACGGGCGGCTGCGACCGCTCATCGAAAGGCACCCCACCTCACCATGCTGACCGCAGCCCGCCTGGGCGCCGCCGCACTGACCGGCGCCCTGCTCACCGGTGCCGCCGCCGTCCCGGCGCTCGCCGACACCGCCTCGCCGTCGCCTTCCGCCCCCGCTGCTACCACCACCGCCACCACCGCTGCGCCCGCGGGCGTGCCGGCCGGGCTGTACGGCAAGGGCGACGCCACCTACGACGGGGTGTGGCGGCAGTCGCTGGCGCTGCTCGCCCTGCACCAGGAGCAGGTGGTGCCCGCGGACGCCGCCGTCGACTGGCTGCTCGGCCAGCAGTGCGCGGACGGCGGCTGGCCGTCCTACCGCGCCGACGCCGCGGCCGCCTGCACGCCCGCCACCGAGGACTCCAACGCGACCGCGCTGGCCGTGCAGGCGCTCGCCGCGCTCGGCGGCCACCAGGACCAGGTCGCCCGCGGCGTCGCCTGGTTCAAGGCCAACCAGAACCCGGACGGCACCTGGGCGTACAACCCGGGCACCCCCGGTGACGCCAACTCCACGGCGCTGGCCGTCACTTCGCTGCTCGCCGCGGGCACCGACCCGGCCTCGGTGACCGCCTCCGGCCACTCCGCACTGGACGGCCTGGCCGGCTTCCAGCTCGGCTGCACCGCCCCCGGCGACCAGCGCGGCGCGTTCGCCTACCAGCCGGTGCCGGGCAGCCCGCTCACCGCCAACACGCTGGCCTCCGCGCAGGCCCTGCTGGCCGCCGCCGGCGGGCACCTGCCGGTCGCCACCACCGACCGCAAGGCCGCCGCGCCCAAGCCGCTCGCCTGTGACGCCGGGCAGGGCGCCGCGACCGTGGCGCCCGCCGACTCCGCCGAGGCCGACTCCGCGTACCTGACCGCCAAGCTCGCCGCCGGCGGCCAGCGCCTGCTGCTGGACACCCCCGGCGCGGCCGCCGGACCGGACTTCAACTCCACCGCCTGGGCGGTGCTCGGCCTGGTCCAGGCCGGCCACGCCACGGAGGCCGCCAGCGCCGCCGACTGGCTGGCCGGCAACGGCTACGCCTGGGCCGCGCAGGGCAAGAACGGCACCGACCCGGCCGCCGCCGCGACCCTGGTGCTCACCGCCCGCGCCGCCAAGCTCGACCCGTACAACTTCGGCGGCGCCAACCTGGTCCAGCTGCTCGTCGACTCCGGCCCCAAGCCGAAGTCGGCACCCGCCGCGGGCGACCCGCAGGCCACCCGCGCCCCCGGCTCCGCGATCACCGAGCCCGACGAGAACTCCGGCTTCTCGGCCGGCTGGCTGATCGGCGTCGGCCTCCTGGTCGGCATCGGTGCCGGGCTCCTGCTCAGCCTCAACCGCCGCCGCAACGCCGCCGCCGCGAACGCCGAGGCGACGCCGGCCGCGGAGACCGAGAGCGCCACCCCCGCCGAGGACGCCCCGGCCGAGGGCGAGCCGGAGCAGAACCGATGACCGGCTCCGCCGGGGAAGCCGGGCCGAAGCGATGACCACCCGTCAGCTCCGCCCCCTCGGCCCTGCCACCGGCTCCACCGCGCAGCCGCCGGTGCAGCGCGGCGGCTCCCGGCCCCGGCCCGGCCAGGCACCCGCCGTCGCCGGCCACCGCGGGCGGGCTCGCGCCGTGACCGGCCGGCCCCTCCCCCTCGCTCTCGTTCTCCTCCTTCTCTCCCTCGTCCTCGGCCTCGCCGCCGCCCCCGCGCACGCCGCCGGGTACCGGTACTGGTCGTTCTGGAAGGGGAGCCCGGACGGCTGGGCGTACCAGCAGCTCGGGCCGACCGCGAACGTGCCGGCGGACGGGAGCGTGGACGGCTGGCGGTTCGTGCTGAGCCCGGACGGCGGGCAGGACACGCCGAAGCCCGGCCCGGCCGCGGACTTCGCCGCGATCTGCGCGGCCACCGCGCCGAGCGGCGGGCACAAGCGGGTCGCCGTGGTGCTGGACTTCGGCACCGCCGCCGACGCCCCGAACGGGGAGCAGCCGGCCGCGCCGCGCAGCGCCTGCGCCTCGGTGCCGTCGGCGGCGAGCTCCGCGGAGGTGCTGGCGGCCGTCGCCCCGCCGCTGCGCTACGACTCCAACGGCCTGCTGTGCGCCATCGCGGGCTTCCCGCACGCGGGGTGCGGCGAGCAGGTGTCCGGGAGCTCCGCCGCGAGCGGCAAGGACGGCGACGGCGGCCCGTCGCTCGGCCTGATCGCCGGTGGCGCCGCCGTCCTGCTGCTCGGCGCGGGCGCGGTCTGGCAGGCCCGCCGCCGGCGTACCGGCTGACCGTGGCCGGCCGCCCCACGCCAGCCGCCGCGCGCGACAACTCCCGCGCGGTGCACAGCCGTTCGCTGGTGCGCTCGCTGCACCCCGGTGCCTGGTGGCTGTGGTCGCTGGGCCTGGCCGCGGCGGCGTCCCGGACCACCGAGCCGCTGCTCCTGCTGCTGATCCTGGCGGTCGCGGGCTTCGTGGTGGCGGCGCGCCGCAGCGACGCGCCGTGGTCCCGTTCGTACGGCGCGTTCCTGCGGCTGGGGCTGGCGGTGCTGGCCGCCCGGGTGGTGTTCGCGATCGTGCTGGGCTCCCCGGTCGGCGGCACCCACGTCCTCCTGACGCTTCCTCAACTCCCGCTCCCCGACTGGGCACAGGGGGTGCGGCTGGGCGGTGCGGTGACCCTCGAGGGGGTGCTGTTCGCGCTGTACGAGGGCCTGCGGCTGGCGGTGCTGCTGGCCTGCGTCGGGGCGGCGAACGCGCTGGCCTCGCCGTCCCGGCTGCTGCGCTCGCTGCCGGGCGCGCTGTACGAGGCGGGGGTGGCCGCGGTGGTGGCGATGACCTTCGCGCCGAACCTGGTCGCCGACGTGCGGCGGCTGCGCGCGGCGCGCCGGCTGCGCGGCCGCTCCGACCGCGGGGTGCGGGCGGTGCTGTCGGTCGGACTGCCGGTGCTGGAGGGGGCGTTGGAGCGTTCGGTGGCCCTGGCCGCGGCGATGGACACCCGCGGCTTCGGCCGCACCGCGGACGTCCCGCGCGCGGTGCTGCGCACCGGCGGGGCGCTGACCCTGCTGGGGCTGCTCGGGGTGGGCTGCGGGACGTTCGGGCTGCTCTCCCAGGGCAGCCATCCGTGGGCGCTGCCGGTGCTGCTGGCCGGAGCGGGCGCGAGCGCGGCCGGACTGGCGCTCGGCGGCCGGCGGTCCGTCAGGACCCGCTACCGGCCGGACCCGTGGGCACTGCCGGAATGGCTGACCGCCGCCTCGGGGGTCCTGGTCGCGGCGGCGCTGATCGGCTACGCGAGCCGCTACCCGGAGGCGCTCACCCCGTCCGTCGTCCCGCCGACCGCGCCCCGCCTGCCGCTGCTGCCCGCCGCGGCGGTGCTGCTCGGCCTGCTGCCCGCCTTCGTCACCCCCGAGCCGCCCCGGAGCACCCGGTGATCACCTTCGAACAGGTCAGTGTCCACTACGCCGACGCGGCCGAACCCGCCCTGCGCGGCGTCGACCTGACCGTGCCGGAGGGCGAACTCTGCCTACTGGTCGGCCCGTCCGGCGCCGGCAAGTCGACGCTGCTGGGCACGGTCTGCGGGCTGGTCCCGCACTTCACCGGCGGCACCCTCACCGGACGGGTCACCGTCGGCGGCCGGGACACCCGCGACCACCGGCCGCGCGACCTCGCCGACCTGGTCGGCACGGTCGGGCAGGACCCGGCCGGACACTTCGTCACCGACACGGTGGAGGAGGAACTCGCCTACGGCATGGAGTCGTTGGGCCTGGCCCCGGCGGTGATGCGGCGCCGGGTGGAGGAGACCCTCGACCTGCTGGGCCTGGCCGACCTGCGCGGCCGGGCGCTCTCCACCCTCTCCGGCGGGCAGCGCCAGCGGGTGGCGATCGGCTCGGTGCTGACCGTCCACCCCAAGGTGCTGGTGCTGGACGAGCCGACCTCGGCGCTCGACCCGGGCGCGGCGGAGGAGGTGCTGGCCGTGCTGCAGCGGCTGGTGCACGACCTCGGCACCACGGTGCTGCTCTCCGAGCACCGCCTGGAACGCGTCATCCAGTACGCCGACCAGGTGCTGCTGATCCCCGGCCCCGGCGAGCCCCCGGTCCTCGGCGACCCCGCCACCCTCATGGCCCGCTCCCCCGTCCGCCCCCCGGTCGTCGACCTCGGCCGCCTGGCCGGCTGGTCCCCGCTCCCCCTCACCATCCGCGACGCCCGCCGCCAAGCCCCCACCCTCCACCACCGCCTCCGCCCCGACACACCCTCGACGCCCTCCCGCCCCGCCGCCGCAGGCACACCCACCGGCCAACTCCCGCCCGCCGCACCCGACAAGCCGTCACTCCTACGCCGCCGCAAGCCCCTCCCAAAGACCCCACCCCCGCCCGCCGCAGGCGAACCCGTCGCCGCCGCACCCGACAAGCCGTCACTCCTACGCCGCCGCAGGCCCCTCCCAAAGACCCCACCCCCGCCCGCCGCAGGCGAACCCGTCGCCCTGGCCGCCCGGCTGGTGGTCTCCCGGGGCCCCGTGGCAGCGCTTCGCGGGGTCGAACTCGCCCTGTTCCCCGGCGAGATCACCGCGTTGATGGGCCGCAACGGGGCGGGCAAGTCCACCCTGCTGGGCGCCCTGGTCGGGCTGCACGCCCCCACCTCCGGCACCGTCCGGATCGCCGGGCTGACGCCGCACAAGTCCCGCCCCCGCGAGCTGATCCGCACCGTCGGCCTGGTGCCGCAGGACCCGCGCGACCTGTTGTACGCGGAGAGCGTCGCCGAGGAGTGCGCCGCCGCCGACGCGGACGCCGGCGCCGAGCCGGGCACCTGCCGGGCGCTGCTCGCCGGCCTGCTGCCGGGCATCGCGGACGGCACCCACCCGCGCGACCTGTCCGAGGGCCAGCGGCTCACCCTCGCGCTGGCCGTGGTGCTGACGGCCCGTCCGCCGGTGCTGCTGCTGGACGAGCCGACCCGCGGTCTGGACTACGCGGCCAAGGCCCGGCTGGTGACCACGCTGCGCGCGCTCGCCACCGAGGGCCACGCCGTCCTGCTGGCCACCCACGACGTCGAACTGGCCGCCGAACTCGCCGACCGTACGGCCGTGTTGGCCGAGGGCGAGATCGTCGCGGACGGCCCGACCGCCGAGGTGGTGCTGGCCTCGCCGACCTTCGCCCCGCAGACCGCCAAGATCCTCCCGCCGTACCTGACCGTCGCCGAGGTCGCCGCCGCCCTGGAGCCGCCCCGATGAACCGCCGGCTCCCCGGGACGCCCGCGCTCCCGCCGTCCGCCCTCGCCCGCCCGGTCCCGCTCGGCCGCAGCTCGCTGCTCACGCTGGCGCTGGTCTCCGCGGTGGGCGTGGCCGCGTTCGGCTGGCCGCTGCTCGCGGCCCGCGGGTCCGACCTGGTCGGGCACTCCGCGGACGCGCCGTGGCTGTTCGCCCTGCTGCTGCCGCTGCTGCTGGCGGTCGCCGTGGCGCAGCTGTCCGAGGGCCGGGCGGCGACCGGCGCGCCGGGGCTGGACGCCAAGGCGGTGGCGATGCTCGGGGTGCTCGCGGCGGCGGGTGCGGCGCTGCGTCCGCTCGGTGCGGGCACCGCCGGGCTGGAGCCGATGTTCTTCCTGATGGTGCTCGCGGGGCGGGCCCTCGGCCCGGGCTTCGGGTTCGTGCTGGGCGCGCTGTCGATGTTCGCCTCGGGTCTGCTGACCGGCGGGGTGGGCCCGTGGCTGCCGTTCCAGATGCTGGCGATGGGGTGGGTGTGCCTGGGCGCGGGCCTGCTCCCCGGCGCGGCCCGGCTGCGCGGCCGCCGCGAGCAGTTGCTGCTGGCGGGCTACGGGGCGCTGTCCGCGGTCGGCTACGGCACCGTGATGAACCTGCAGGGCTGGCCGTACATCGGCGGGTTGAGCACCGCGATCTCCTTCGTGCCGGGCGATCCGCTGGGCGCCAACCTGGCCCGGTTCGCGGTGTACTGCCTGACCACCTCGCTGGGTTGGGACCTGCCGCGGGCCGCGCTGACCGCCGTGCTCTGCCTGACCGTCGGCGGGCCGCTGCTGCGCACCCTGCGCCGGGCCACCCGCCGCGCCGCCTTCACCCCGCGCTGAGGCCGCCGCGGAGCCGGCGGCCTCGTCCGCGGACGGACCGTCAGCCCTGCTTCGGGCCGGTCGACTGGACCACCTCGAAGGACCACAGCGTGGAGTCGCTGGCCGCCGGACGCTTCGGCGCCTCGCCGCCCTCGGGCGCGGGCCGGTGCGCGGACTGCATCGGGCCGGACATCCAGGCCTGGAACGCGTCCTCGCTGGCCCAGCGGGTGTACACCAGGTACTGGTCGGTGCCCTCGACCGGTCGCAGCAGCTCGAACCACTCGAAGCCGTCGGAGTTCTCCACCGCCCCGGCGCGAGAGGCGAAACGCTGCTCCAGCGTCTCGCGCATCTCCGCCGGAACCGTCAGCACGTTGATCTTCACCACGCTGGCCATCGGGGGGCCGCCTCTCGTCGTCGGACACTCGGTCACTGCTCCGGTAGCAGTCTGCTACACCTCACGCCCGCCGCACTGCTCCCGTCCTGCGGTGCCGGTCAGACGGCCGAGCTGCGCCCGGCCACCACCAGCGCCCACGTCAGGCACCCGAACGCGGCCGTCGAGGCGACCGCCCGGACCACGTTCCAACGCACCCACACGTCCTCGAACGCCGCCCGCACCGCCGCCGGGTCGGCCAGCCGGTCGGGTGCGCCGGCCGCTGCCAACTTGTCGTTGAGCGGGACGTTCACCGTCCCGGTGATCACCAGCATCACCAGGTACAGCACCGCCGCCGCGCCGATCCACGGCAGCGCCGTCCGGTCGCCGCCGCGCCACTGCAGGATCCCGGCGAGCACGATCAGCACCAGCGCGCCGAGGAAGGTCAGCATGAACCACCCGTTCAGGATGGCCACGTTGATCCGCTGCATGGTGTCGACGAACGCCCGGTCCTCGACCTTCGCCAGACCCGGCATCACCGAGCAGGCGTAGGAGTAGAAGAGTCCCGCGCTCAGTCCGGTCGTGAGCACCGCCCCGACCAGCGCCACCGTTCGAAGAACCGCTATGCCCCGTGCCCCCGTTCGCATCTCCATGACACCCAGTCAACTCGCGCCGGCCGTCACGAGCCATGGCCGAGGCGCTCGTTGCCATGCGCGAGCGTCCAGATCGGACGGACCGTCAGCCCGGAACCGGGCTGCGGACCGGAAGTCGACGGCCGTACGCTGACCGCCATGGACGCCCTCGCCGCACTGCTCACCGGCCCGCGCGCCCAGGGGGCGTTCCTGCTGCGGTCGGTGTTCGATCCGCCGTGGTCGGTGCGGATCGCGGACCGCGCGCCGCTCACCCTGCTCACCATGGTCCGCGGCGACGGCTGGATCGTCCCGGACGACACGCCGCCCGTCCCGCTGCGCACCGGCGACCTGGCGATCGTCCGCGGCCCCGAGCCGTACACCGTCGCCGACCGTCCGGACACCGCGCCGCTGGTGGTGGTGCACCCCGGGCAGGTCTCCACCACGCCGGACGGCGAGGGCATGTGCGAGACGCTCGACCAGGGCGTGCGCACCTGGGGCAGCGCGCCGGACGCCTCGACGGTGCTGATCAGCGGCACCTACCAGCTGCACGGCGAGGTCAGCGGACGGCTGCTGCGCGCCCTCCCGCAGGTGCTGCGGCTGCCCGCCGCGGAGTGGGACTCGCCGCTGGTCCCGCTGCTGGAGGCCGAGATCGGCCACGACCGGCCCGGGCAGGAGGTGGTCCTGGACCGGCTGCTCGACCTGCTGCTGATCTCCGCCCTGCGCGGCCACTTCGCCCGCGACGCCGCCCACGCACCCGTCTGGTACCGGGCCCACGGCGACCCGGTGGTCGGCCCCGCGCTCTCCCTGCTGCACGCCGACCCCGCCCGCGCCTGGACGGTCCACGGACTCGCCGCCGAGGTCGGCGTCTCCCGGGCCGCACTGGCCCGCCGCTTCACCGACCTGGTCGGCGAACCCCCGATGTCCTACCTCACCGACTGGCGCCTCGCCCACGCCGCCGACCTCCTCACCGAACCCGACGCCACCCTCGACGCCGTCGCCCGCCGGGTCGGCTACGGCAGCGGCTTCGCCCTCAGCGCCGCCTTCAAACGCGTCCGCGGCATCAGCCCCCACCATCACCGCACCGGGACCGCGCCGCTCTAGGGCCTGTCTTCACACTCCCGTCTGCCCCACGCCGCCTGGCACGCACTCTCGCCGCACCGGGCGAAAGCCCAAGTACACCCAGTACGAGGGCTTCCGCGCGGCACGCCGAGAGCACGCACCAGACGACGCGGGGCTGCGACGGCAGTGTGAAGACAGGCCCTAGCGCACGCCCCGCCCGGTGCGTGGGCCGTCCCCCGCACCGTCAACTGAGCATTCACCCACCGTTCATACCGTCCAATTGCCCATCAAATCGGACAACAGCCCCGCGCCGACCCGGGCATCCCTGTTGCCCCAAGGATTGCTCCTGCATAATCACCCCGTTCGATTCCGACCCGAGGAGGACCGGCCCATGCCGGCAGAGCGCTGCCCCCGCTGCGGCACGGCACGGACGGCCGGCCGCTGCGCGTGCGGCGCGCCCTCCGCCACCGAGCAGACCGCGCTCCTGCCCCCGCTGGACGGCGGCCCGCCGCTGGTCCGCCCGTACGTGGCCGTCACGCCGGTGGTGGAGGCCGCGGACTCGTCCGTCGACCCGTTCGCGACCCGGATCGCCCCTGCGGTGCACCCGATCACCGCCCCGCCGGTCCAGCCGATCGTCGCCGCGCCGCAGGCGCCCTCGCGCCCGCCGGTGCAACCGCTCGTCAACTCGCCCGCGCCACAGGCACCGGCCCCGCCCGTCCAGCAGGTCCCGCCCCGGCCGATGGCTCCGCCGCCCCCGCCGGCGCAGCCGCCGGCCGTGCCGCAGGCCGCCTCGCCATTCGGCCCGCCGCCCGCGCAGTCGGCGCCGGCCGCCGCGGAGACCCAGCTGCTGCCGCCGGTCTCGGGCCGGTTCGTGCCGACCCCGCCGCCCGAGGCGCCGACCCAGCTGGCTCTCGGCCGGGTGACGCCGACTCAGCTCCCTCCGCAGTTCTCGCCCCAGGTCCCGCCGCAGTTCCCGGCCCAGGTGTCGCCGCAGGCCGGCCCGCCGCCGCTCGAGGTGCAGCCGCCGGGCGCCGCCGAGGCGACCCAGCTGATCACGCTCGACGGGGCCGAGGAGTGGTCCGCGCAACGCGGCGAGGACCTCGGCATGTTCACCTTCCGGGACGAGAGCGCCACCGCGGCGCTCAGCCGTTCCGAGCGCCGCGAGTTGCGCCAGCAGAGCGCCGACCGCAGACGCCTGGTGATCGCCGGCGGCGCGGTCGGCCTGGCCGCGCTCGGCGCCAGCCTGGCGATGCTGCTGTCGTCCTCCCCCGCGCCGGTCGACAACGCGCTGCCCGCCCCGACCGGGCCCGCGCCGACCTCGCCCGCGGACCCCTCGCCCTCCCAGGCGCCGTCCAGCGAGAGCGCCGCCTCCCCGTCGGCGTCGTCGGCCTCCCCGTCGCGCACCTCGGCCCGCCCCACCCAGGCGACCACCAAGGCGGCCGCCCCGCCGGCGCAGACCAGCGCCGCGCCGCCGTCCTCGGCCGCACCGTCCTCGGCCGCACCGAGCAGCTCGGCCCCGCCGGCCGTCCTGAAGCGCGGCGACAGCGGCCCCGAGGTGGTCAAGATGCAGCGCCTGCTGATGGCGGCGTACTGCAACAACATCGGCCCGCTCGACTCCGAGCCGAACTTCGGCTACTGGACCGAGAGCACGCTGGCCAGGTTCCAGCGCTCGCACAAGATCAAGGGCGAGGACAACGTGTACGGCCCGAACACCCGCATCGCCCTGGAGGCCGCGGCCGCCAACCCGGACTGCTGACGGTCCGTCACCCGCGCACGCATGCGGAAGGCCGGCCGGGAGTTCCCGACCGGCCTTCGCCGTACGGCACCCGTCAGCCGGTGATCGCCTTGAACAGGCTGAACGCGGCCAGGCAGGCCATCGCCAGCGCGGCGACCCGCACGATCACCTTCATCGGCACGTGCTGCAGCAGCTTCTGCCCGCCGACGATGGCGACGCCGCCGACCGCGCACAGCGCCAGCCACGCGCCGAGGCCGACCGCCAGCGGATCGGCGTACTTGGCGGCCAGGTTGGCGGTCATGATCTGGGTGAGGTCGCCGAACTCGGCGACCGCGACGATGACGAAGCTGGTGCCCGCCACCTTGCGGAAGGTGTTGTCGGCGGGCTCCTTGCCCTCGTGGCCGTCGTCCTCCTCGTCCTTGTGCCAGAGCAGCATCGCCGCGCCGACCAGGAAGAGCACGCCGGTGACGCCCTCCACCCAGCGCTGCGGCAGCTGCGCGAGCAGGCTGCCGGCCACCAGGGCGAGGGCGACCTGCAGGGCGAAGGCCGCGGCGATGCCGACGAACACGTAGGAGGCCCGGTACTTGGTGCCGAGGACGAGGCTGGCCAGGGCGGTCTTGTCGGGTAGTTCGGCGAGGAAGATGATGCCGAACGTCAGCGCGGCGATGGTCAGGCTGTTCATCGGGGGCGAAGGTCTCTCGGTCTCGGGCCGCCTGGCCGTGAGCCACCTCTGCAGGGGACGCCTCGGCCCGACAGCACTGGTTCATGGTCACAGCACTGCGGCCGAAGGTCTCGCCGACACCCCGTGAGGTGCCCCGGGCGCCGGGCACGTCCGCGGGGGACGGGCCAGTATGTCGACGGTCCGGTGGAGGGCTACTCCCCTTCAACGACGCCCAGCCTACCGGACGGCCCGTCCGCCCCGGTCACCCGCCCAGCCGTCCCCGTCCGACCAGTTCCAGCACCACGGTGACCGCCACCGCCTCCACCGCCAGCAGCGCGACCAGCACGAACAGTTGCACCGCCCCGGCCTGCACCGGCGTGGCCCCGCCGAGCAGCATGCCGACGAACGCCCCGGGCAGCGTGACCAGGCCCACGGTGCGGGTCTGGTCGAGGGCCGGGACCAGTGAGGTGGCGGCGGCGGTGCGGCAGATCTCCAGCCGGGCGTCGCGGTCCTCGAAGCCCAGCGCCAGCGCGGCCTCCACCTCGCCGCGCCGGACCCGCAGTTCGTCCAGGGCCCGGCGCCCGGCCAGCGAGGTCGCGGTGAGCGCCCCGCCGATCAGGATGCCCGCGACCGGGATCACGCTCAGCCCGTGCGGCGGCAGCAGCCCGGTGGCCGCCAGCAGGAGCAGCACCGGCGCCACCCCGGCGGCGATCGGCGCCGCCGCCCACGCCCACTCCCAGCGGCCCGCGCCGGGGCTGCCCTCCAGCACCCGCCGTCCGGCGGTGCGCACCGCCACCGCGAACATCAGCAGCACGAACAGCACCGACGTCCACAGCGAGCGCACCACGCAGGCGATCACCAGCGCGACCACCGCGAGCTGCACCGCCGCCCGCACCCCGGCCCGCAGCACCGCCCGCCCGTGGCCCAGCCCGCCGCGTCCGGCCACCAGCGCGGCCGCCGCCAGCAGCACCGCACAGGCCACCCCGAGCGCCGGCGTCACCGGCAGCAGTTGTCCGCCACCACTCACCGCGTACCCCCTCACGGTCCGTCAGATCCAGCTGGTGAACCACATCCGGGCACGCCACTCGGACATCGGGATCACCTCCGCCGTGTACAGGGGATAGAAGAACGCGAAACAGCCGACGATGGCCAGCACGATCAGTCCCGCCCCCGCGGCCCCCCAGGCCCGGCGGCGCGGCGGGCAGCCGTCCGGTCCGAGCATCGCCCCCAGCATCTGGGTGACCGCCAGACACAGGAACGGCACCAACAGCACCATGTAGAAGGAGAAGATGGTCCGCTGCTGGTACTGGAACCAGGGCAGGTAGATCCCGGCCACCGCGGCGAGCACCGCACCCGACCGCCAGTCGCGGCGGAAGAACCACCGGTACAGCACGTACGCCAGCGCGAAGCAGGACGCCCACCACAGCAGCGGCGTGCCCAGCGCCAGGATCTGGCTCGCGCACCCCTCCCTGGAGGTGCAGCCGCGCTGCCCGTCCGGCACCTGCTCCCAGTACATCGAGACCGGCCGGCCCTGGACGAGCCAGCTCCACGGGTTGGACTGGTAGGTGTGCGGGGACGACAGGCCGGTGTTGAAGTCGTACATCTGCGCGTGGAAGTGCCACAGGCTGCGCAGCGGCGCGGGCACCCAGCTCATCGACACCTGCGGCAGCGGGACGTCCACCACGGGGGTGCGCGGCGGGGACAGCCCGGCCCGGCCGTCCGCCCAGTGCCGGTCGTAGCCGCCGCCGGTCGCGAGCCAGCCGCTCCACGAGGCGGCGTAGACCACCAGGGCGCTGCCCACCATGGACAGCGCGGCGGGCCACAGGTCACGGCGCAGCGTCGACCGCCACGAGCGGTACGCCCCGGCGGCGCGCCGCCCCGCCCGGTCCCACAGCAGGGTCAGCACCGTGAACACCGCGAGGATCTGCAACCCGTTCCACTTCACCGCGCAGGCCGCCCCCAGCAGCACGCCCGCCGACAGCCGCCACGGCCGCAGGCCCAGCCGTACCTGGTCGGCCGCCGCTCCACCCTCCGCGCGGGCGGCCCGCAGCACCGCGCGGGCGTGGTCCCGGTCGATCAGCAGGCATCCGAACGCGGCCAGCACGAAGAACGCCGACACCCCGTCCAGCAGCCCGACCCGGCTCATCACGAACTGCAGGCCGTCGACGCTCAGCAGCAGCGCAGCCACGCACCCCAGCAGCGTCGAGCGCAGCAGCCGCCGTCCGATCCGCGCCAGCATCAGCACGCTCAGGCCGCCCAGCACCGCGACCACGATCCGCCAGCCGAACGGGTGCAGTCCCCAGAGCTGCTCGCCGATCCCGATCACCCACTTGCCCAGCGGCGGGTGCGCCACGAACGCCGGCGCCTGGCTGAGCGGGATGATCTGCGGCACGCCCAGGATCAGCTGGTTGGCGTTGTCCGGCCAGACCGACTCGTACCCCTGCTCCCACAGCGACCAGGCGTCCTTCGGGTAGTACGTCTCGTCGAACACGAACGCGTTCGGGTACGGCAGGTCCCACAGCCGCAGCACCGCCGCGAACACCGCCACCCCGACGGGCCCCCACCACCGCCAGCGGTCCCGCGCCCCGACCACCTGCGCGGCCCGCCCCGCCACCACCCGATCGACGACCGCCTGCGCCAATACCCTCGCCACCCACGAATTGACGGAATGTCCGATATATCCGCATCCTATCGGCGCACCGCCGGGGGTCCGGGGAACTGCCCGTGTCCCTGCCCGCCGCTACCGTTTGACCCTCGACCAGGTCGAGGGGCCAGGGTCAGGGACGTGGAGAGCACCATGCACAGCATCGGCGAGACGGCCCGGGCCAGTGGGCTGGGCGTGAGCGCGCTGCGGTTCTACGACGGCGCGGGCGTGTTCGTCCCGGCCCGCACCGATCCGGTGACCGGCTACCGCTGGTACGCGCCGGAGCAGCTGCCGCAGGCCCGCCTGCTGGGCCGGCTGCGCCGGGTCGGCCTGCCGCTGGCCGGCCTCGCCCGGGTCCTGCACGGGAGTCGGGAGGAGGCCCGGGCCGAGCTGGACGCGCACCTGCGGCGGCTGGAGGACGGCCTCGCCGATGCCCGCCGGGAGCTCTCCGCGGTCCGCGACCTGCTCGACTCGAGGGAGTCCCCCATGCCCCAGACCCTGCTGACCGTCCCGGCGGCCAAGCTCGCCGCCGCCCTGGACGCCGTACGCTTCGCCGCTCCCGCGGACACCGCGCTGCCCGCCGTCGCCGGCATCTACCTCGACGCCGAGGGCGACACCGTCCGCCTGGTCGCCACCGACCGCTACCGGCTCGCGGTCGCCGAGTGCCCGGCCACCCTCGACGGCCCGGCCGTCGGCGCGCTGCTGCCGACCGCCCTGACGGACGCCGCCCGCGCCCTGCTGAACGACGCCGAGGACGCCGAACTCCTGGTCACCGAGCGGCAGTTCACCATCCGAGCGGCCGGCCGCGAACTGACCGGCGAGCGCCTCGACCACGACTTCCCGGACTACCGCCGCCTGCTGCGCCTGGAGCCCACCCACCGCCTCACCCTGACCGCCGACCAGCTGCACGCCCAGCTCGCCGCCGCCGAAGCCGCTGCCGGAGGCTCCACCGGCACCCGCTCGGCCGACGACGCCGACCACCCGGTCACCACGCTCACCGCGACCGGCGCCGACGCCCTCCCCGGCGTCGCCTCCCCCGCCGACCTGCTGGTCCACGTCAACCGGGACTTCCTCCTGGAGGCCGTCGGCCGGGCCGACCAGCTCGTCCTCGAACTCGGCGGCCCGATCGCCCCGCTCGCCATCCGCTTCCCCACCCGGGAGGACACCTTCTCCCTGCTGATGCCCATCGCCCGCTGACCCCGCGAACGCCGAAGGGCCCGCCCGATCGGGCGGGCCCTTCGCACGGCGGTGTGCCTCAGGCCGCCGTGCGCAGCTCGGCCATCTCGCGCTGCGGAACGGACAGCACCCGCACGTTGTCCTGAGCGGGCGTCAGGTGGCCACGCAGGCGCATCGCCAGGGCGACGATCAGCAGCGTGCACAGCGCCATCGCGGCGAGGTACAGCGGCCAGGTGCCGGAGCCGACCAGCAGGACGCCGACCGCGGGGCCGACCGCGACGGCGATCTGCTTCACCAGCGCGTAGCCGGAGTTGTAGGTGCCGAGCAGGCGCGCGGGGGCCAGGTCGGCGACGATCGGGCCCATGGTCGGGGCGAGCAGCGACTCGCCGACGCCGAACAGGGCGTAGATCGCGACGACGGCCACGGTCGCGGCGGCGGCCTCGGAGCGGATCAGCCCGGCCAGCAGGGCCATCGCCCAGGCGGCCAGCCAGACCACGCCGGCGGCGGCCATCGCGGTGGTGCGGCGGCGGCGCTCGGTGATCCGGACGACGAACATCTGCAGCAGCACGATGGTCAGCGCGTTGGCGCCGATCGCGATGCCGAGGGTGGACGGCGCGGTGCCGACGGTGTCGGTGGCGAAGGCCGCGACGCCGGACTCGAACTGCCCGTAGCAGGTGAAGAAGATCAGCCCGGCGAGCAGGCACAGCCGCAGCATCGCCTTGTCGGCGACCAGCGCGCGCAGGCCGCCGCCCTTGCCGGACGCCCCGGGCCCGCCGGCCTCGACCACCGCGGCGGGTATCCGTGCGGTGCCGGTGACGGCGGCCAGGCCGAGGAAGGTGAGCGCCTCGATGGTGAACAGCCGGGTCAGGCTGGCCGGGTCCGCGACGTCGACGATCTGCCCGCCGACCAGCGCGCCGATGCCCATGCCCAGGTTGACCAGGGTGAACTGCAGGGCGAAGGCGCGCGAGCGCTCGGTCCGGCCGGTGCAGCGGACGATCATCGTGGCGAGCGCGGGCTGGCAGGTGGTGACGCCCGCGCCGAACAGGAAGGAGGAGACCAGCAGGGCCGGTGTGGACTGCGCCTGCCCGAACGCGAACGCCCCGGTGGCGGCCATCGCCGCACCGGCCAGCAGCACCGGCCTCGGCCCGTACCGGTCGATGCCGCGGCCGGTGAACGGCAGCACGGCGAGCGCGGCCAGCGCGAACACGGTGAACACCGCGCCGGCCGCGGCGGTGCCGAGGCCCCGCACCTGGTCCACGTACACGAACATGTACGGCATGGTGAAGCCGCTGCCGAACGCGCTGAGCGCGTTGCCGATCTGGACGCGACGCAGTCGGCCGCCCCACTCCTTCACTTGGCACCCCTCTGGGAAGACTCCGAAGCCGGACCGGTGGGCCCTGGCTTTACCCCGTAAGATTTCAGACCTAAAGTCTAAGGGTTGGAACCTTAACGCGTCAAAGGCTTAACAACTGCACGATGCGTGGAAGAATGACGGTATGAGCGCACGCAGAGCGGAGCCCGCCCCCGCGCCGGAACTCGGCATCGCCGAGCAGGTGGCCGTCTACCAGCGGGAATTCCCCACCGTGGACCCCCAGGTGGAGACCATCGTCTCCACCCTCTCCCGGCTCGCCCGGCGGATGAACGTGGCGTACAGCCGGCAGCTGGCCACCCTCGGCATCACCTCCGCCGAGTGGGAGGTGCTCAAGGCCCTGGTGATCTCCGGCCAGCCGTACCAGCTGGGCCCGGGCGAGCTGGCCAAGCGGCTCGGCCTGACCCCGGCGGCGATGACCCACCGGATCGACCGGATGGTGACCGAGGGCCTGGTCACCCGGGAGCGCGACGAGGCCAACCGGGTGCGGGTGATCATCGAGCTGACGCCCGAGGGCCGCGACAAGTGGCTCGAACTGATGCGGATGGCGGCCGTCTTCGAGGCCGAGCTGCTGCAGGACATCGCCCCGGAGCTCCGCCCGGAGCTGTCCGCGATGCTCACCCGGATGCTGCGCCGCATCGAGGAGACCCAGCCGGACGCCCTCGGCCGCACCGCCGACCTGGACTGACGGCGCGTCGGAACGCCGACGAGGGGCGCGGGGAGATCACTCTCCCCGCGCCCCTCGCTGCGTTCAGCGGATCAGGCGCTCCGACTCAGGGTCAGCAGGCGCCGTTGTCCGCCCAGACGCCCCACTGGCCGCTCAGGGTCGGGTCCTCGTTCAGGGTCCACCACTTGTTGGTGTAGTAGTGGCCCTTCCAGGAGACCTTGGTCGCCGTGGCGTAGGTGGTGGTGGCGCTCCAGCTCGGCGCACCGGAGCAGGTGCCGGTCGAGGCCGAGGCGGACGGGCTGGCCGACTGCGAGGCGGACGCGGACGGGCTGGCCGACTGCGAAGCCGAGGCGGAGGGCGACGGGCTGGTCGACTGCGAGGCCGAGGCCGACGGGCTGGCCGACTGGGTCGGGGCCGGGCAGGACGCGGCGGAGCCGTTGGTCGCGGTCACCATCTTGTCGAACAGGCCGGTCTGGGTGCCCAGGTCGTACATCGAGAAGGCGAAGGAGCCGCCGAGGCCGTTGCAGTGCGCGTAGTCCAGCTTGGCCTGGATCGACTGGGCGTTCTCGCCGCTCCAGAAGGTGGTGCCGTCGTAGAAGTACGCGGCCTTCGCGGCGTCGTCCCAGTAGGTGTAGGCCGGGTTGTCGACGAAGCCGTTGAGCTCCTTGAACATCCGGATGCCGTTGACGTTGCCGGACATGGCGGCGCCGGTGGCCGGGCCGGTCGCGGTCTGGAACAGGCCGTGGTTGGCGCCGGCGGTGACGCCGGTCCAGCCGCGGTAGTAGAACGGGATGCCGACGTTGATCTTCTTCGCCGGGAAGCCGCCGGGGATGCCGTACTGCGGGTCACCCACGGTGTAGGCCTTGATGGCGCTGTCCACCGAGTACTTGCCGTTGCCGCCCGGAACCGGGGTCATCGGGTCGTTCGGGTTGTTGTAGATCGGCGCCTGGTGGTTGGTCGGGCCCTGGGCCTCCCAACCGCCGTGCATGTCGTAGGTCATGATGTCCAGGAACGTCAGGTACTGGCCGATCTTGTCGGTCTCGACGTTCTTGATCTTGTCCTGGCCGGCGCCGACCGCGGCCGTCAGGCCGTAGGTCTTGCTGTCCGCGGTGCCCTGGGTGTTGAGCTGGCTGCGGAACTCGGCGAGCAGCGCGGTGAAGTTCTGCTTGTCGGCCGCGGCCGCGTGGTTGCCGGTGTGGCCGCCGCCGCCCGGGTACTCCCAGTCCAGGTCGAAGCCGTCGAAGATGCCGGCCGCGGTGCCCGCGCCGCCGTAGCCGCCCTGGGAGGGCAGGTTGCCCTTGAGGAACATGTCGACGCAGGACGACACGAACTTCTTGCGGGAGGCGTCGTTGGCCGCGACGTCGGAGAAGTACTTCGAGTAGGTCCAGCCGCCGATGGAGAGCAGGACCTTCAGGTTCGGGTTCTTCGCCTTCAGCTTCTTGAGCTGGTTGAAGTTGCCGACGATCGGCTGGTTCCAGGTGTCCGCGACGCCGTCCACCGAGGTGTTGGTGTCGAAGGTCTTCTGGTAGTCGGCGAAGGAGTCGCCCGCACCGTCGCCCGCGTTCGGGTCGTCCTCGTTCTGCGACGCGGCCTTGTTGGCCTCGAAACAGGTCAGGTTGGTGGGGTCGATGTTCGCGAAGTCGTAGATCAGGTAGTCGAGCTTGGACGCCGCGCCGGTGTCGTTCAGCGTCTTCAGGTAGTAGGCGTTGCTGTAGATCGACCACTGGTCGAAGTAGGCGACCTTGATGCCGCCGCTGGTCGCCGGGGCGCCGGTGGAGTTGGTCGCGGCGGCCTGGGCGGTGGCACCGCCGGTCAGCGCGAGGGCACCGCCGAGCAGCAGCGAGGCCGCGGTGCCGGCCGCGAGGGCCGCCACACTCTTCGGCCGGCGCCGCGAGCGCGGCTGCTGGGTGGGAACGGAACGAAGCATGGCTGCGTGACTCCTGGTTGTGGGGGTCCTGCCGGGCCCGGGTTGCGCTCCGTGCGAGGTGGGGTCGCACAGCCAGGGGCATGACAGGGGAATCGAGCGTTGGCCTGCACAAATGCCAGGTACAGATATGCCGAACCGGCGCCGGTGGTATGGACCACCGGCGCCGGCCCAGGGGCTCCCTGCACCTGCCAAGTAAAATGGACTAGACCAACTCGACCGTCAAGAGCGGGATCTGACGCTTACGCCACGCTTAAGGTTCGGTGTCCGCTCAGTACCGCACGGCGTTCGCCACCACTGGCGTCACCGTGCCGGTCAGGGTGCGGTTGCTCCGCGCCGTGGCCTGCGCAGTCGCCCCGACGGCGGTCTCCGGCACGGTCACCACGGCGGCGTCGAGCAGGTTTCCGGACGCGTCGTCGAAGTTGACCTGAATCGTGTACTTGCCGGGCTGGGTCCCGTGGTTCACCACCGTCACCGGCACGGTCACCTTGCCGTCGGAGTCGGTGGCCGGGCTGCCCAGGGTGACGTCGGTCTTGGCGTCCAGTCCGCCCTTCACGCCCGCCAGGGCCGAGGAGGCACCGGCCAGCGCGGAGGACGCCGCCCCGGTCAGCGCCGAGGAGGCGGCGGAGGCCAGCCCGCTGGCGGCCGAGTTCGCCGCCGAGCCGATCGCCGACTGGGCGCTCTGCAGCACCGAGGAGACCGCGGGGGACGGCGAGCCGTCCGAGGAGCACCCGGTCACCGCCGCGCCGCCCAACAGCACGGCCGCCGCCCCGGTGGCGGCGGCCCGCATCGATCGCTTCATCGCTGTCTTCCGTTCGTTTCGGTGTGTCCGGCGCTCAGGAGAGCCCGGAGCCCATCTCGCGCGCCGCGTCGTCCGCGGCCCGCGCCTCCCGGCGGCGCACCTCGTCCTGCCGGCGGGTCACCACCGAGGCGGCGCCCAGCGCGCTCGCCGCGAACGCCAGCACGCCCAGCCACGGGCGGTCGAAGGCGTGGCCGAGCGCGTGGTCCAGCGAGTAGCGGCCGGCCCCGGCGATGCCCAGGGCCAGGCCGCAGGCGCCGATCAGCGCCGGGTACTCGTAGCCGCCGCCGTGGGCGAAGAAGCCGGCCGGGGCGTGCACCGAGATGGCGCCCGCCATCGTCCCGGCGACGATCGAGCCCGCCGCCGGGGTGGCCAGGCCCAGCGCGAGCATCGCCCCGCCGCCGGCCTCGCCGAGGCCCGCGGCCAGGGCGCTCTGCCGGCCCGGCTGGAAGCCCATGTGCTCCATCGCCTGGGCGGTGCCCTCCAGGCCACCGCCGCCGAACCAGCCGAACAGCTTCTGCGTGCCGTGCGCGAACAGGACGCCGCCGACGGCGCCGCGCAACGCCAGCAGCCCGAGATCCTTGCGGTGCAGACAGGTCATGGTGTGGCCCCCGTAGGGAGAGAAGACAAGTAGGGTCCATCCCAACGCGCCCGCCGCCGCCGCTCGACCCGGCGAAGCCATCCGGGCGACCCGCGCACTCGCAGGGAGAGCGATGCCCACCGCAGCCGAGCCGCCCGAGTACCGCCTGCACGGCGAGCGCGTCGCCGACGAACCCGCCTTCTGGACCGAGCTCGGCCGCGCCGTCGGCGCCCCCGACGGCTACTACGGCCGCAACCTGGACGCCCTCGCCGACTGCCTGCGCGGCGGCTTCGGCCCCGAGCCGCCGTTCACCCTGGTCTGGCAGCGGGCCGAGGCCTCCGCCCGGGCGCTCGCCCGCCGGGTGGCCGACCCAGAGGGCGGCGAGACTTCGTACTTCGACGCGATTCTCGACGTGCTGCGCCAGGGTGGCGTCACCGTCCGGCTGCGCTGACGACCCATCATGGGCGCATGCCGGCGATCAACCTGAGCACCGTCTTCATCACCTTCTTCGCCGTGGTCGGCCCGCCCAAGGTGCTGCTGGCCTTCGCCCACGTCAGCCAGACCCGGACCATCGCCGAACTGCGCAAGCTCACCCTGGTCAGCTCGTTCATCGCGGCCCTGGTCGGCATCGTGATGACCTACACCGCGGACTTCGTCACCGCGCTGTTCCACGTCTCCGACCAGTCGCTGCAGATCGCCGGCGGAGTGATCTTCTTCATCTACGCGGTGGCGCTGGTGCTCGGCATCCACCTCGGCGGCGGCGCCGACGAGGGGCACCTGGCCAACCCGCTGGCGGACGGCATCCGGGAACTGCTGCTGCCCTTCGTGGCCAGCCCGCTGGCGATCACCGCACTGCTCGTCGAGTCGCTCAACCACGACACCTTCGAGTGGCACTCCGCGGTCGCCGCGATGTACGTCTCGGTGATCGCCCTGGACTGCGCCGCCGTGCTGCTGCTCGCCCCGCTGCTCAAGTGGAGCCGCCGCACCTCCCTGGAGGTGATCTCCCGGCTGCTCGGCCTGCTGCTCGCGGCGGTCGGCGTCGAGCTGGTGCTGTACGGGCTGGAGGGCCTGGGCGTGCCCTTCGCCGAGCACTGACGCCGGTCAGGAGGCCGCGATCGGCCGCCACGGCACCGGGCTGGAGAGGATCATCGAACTGGTCGGCTGCCCGTAGCCGCCGAGCCGGTCGGTGAGGCGCTCGAAGGCCGCCATGTCGGGCACCCCGACCAGCAGCACGCAGCAGGCGCCGCCGGTGACCCGGTGCAGCTGGAACACCTCCGGCCAGGACGCCACCGCGGGGTCGCGCAGCACGCAGCGCACCCCGTAGCACTGCACCGTCACCAGCGCCATCACCGCGGCGCCGGCCTTCGCCGGGTCCAGGTGGGCGTGGTACCCGGTGATCACCCCGTCCGCCTCCAGCCGGCGCACCCGCTCGGCCACCGCCGGGGCGGACAGGTTTACCCGGCGGGAGAGCTCGTTGTAGGACAGGCGGGCGTCCGCCTGGAGTTCGGCGAGCAGCAGGCGGTCCACCGCGTCCATCGGGCGTCCTTTGCGTTCATGAGGCGAATGGGCCTGGGGAGCTTGCGATCGGCAACCCGGTTGGCCCATCGGGGGTCCGTCGCCCATTCAAGACCAGCCGGTAGCGCCGCACAATGGTGGCGCCGGCCGCACCCTGGCCGCACCGATCAGGAGGAGCCCGCATGAACGGGGAAGCCCACCGGCCGAATCTCTCGTTCCGGCCCGCGCACGAACCCGGCGGGGCCACCCCGTACGCCCGGTACGTCCGGCTCGCCGAGCTGCACGCCCTGCAGCAGCCGCGCAGCAAGGAACCCGCCGAGTACACCTTCATCGTCGCCACCCAGGTGATGGAGCTGCTCTTCGACCTGCTGCACCGCGAGTGGACGGGCGCCCAGCAGGCGCTGCGCGAGGACGACCTGACCGGCACGCTGGCCGCGCTGCGCCGCGGCGCGTACGTCCAGGACGTGCTGACCGAGTCCTGGGACCTGCTGGCCACCATGACGCCGGCCGAGTTCAACTCCTTCCGCCCGGTGCTCGGCGAGGCGTCCGGGTTCCAGTCCTCGGCGTTCCTGCGGCTGGAGTTCCTGCTCGGCAACAAGAGCGAGGGCCTGCTGCGGATGTACCAGGACTCCCCCGCCGAGTACGACGAGCTGTCCGCCGCGCTGCGCGCCCCCAGCCTGTACGACGACGCGCTGGCCTTCCTCGGCCGCCGCGGGCTGCCGATATCCGGGCAGCCGGAGCAGGGCCGCCACCGGCACGACCCGGCGGTCGAGTCCGCCTGGCTGGCCGTCTACGCCGACCCCGAACTCGCCGACCTGGCGCGGCTCGGCGAGGCCCTGCTGGACACCGCCGAGCGGGTCACCCGCTGGCGCCAGCGGCACTACGCCGCGGTGAAGCGCACCATGGGCGCCAAGCCCGGCACCGGCGGCTCCTCCGGCCTCAACTGGCTGAAGCAGGCCGCCGACCAGGACGTCTTCCCGGAACTGTGGACCGTCAGGAACGAACTGTGACCCCCACCCGCGAGGAGTGCGCGGCGCTCGACGCCGCCGACCCGCTGCACCCGCTGCGCGCCGAGTTCACGCTGCCCGAGGGCGTGCTCTACCTGGACGGCAACTCGCTCGGCGCGCTGCCCCGCCGCACCCCCGGCCACCTCGCCGAGGTGGTCGCCGAGGAGTGGGGCCGCGGCCTGATCCGCAGCTGGAACGAGGCCGGCTGGTTCGAGCAGCCCGGCCGGCTCGGCGACCGGATCGGCGCCCACCTGCTCGGCGCCGCCGCCGGGCAGACCGTGGTCTGCGACTCCACCTCGGTCAACCTGTTCAAGGTGCTCGGCGCGGCGCTGCGGCTGCGCCCCGGCCGCCCCGCCGTCCTGGCCGAACGGCACGCCTTCCCCACCGACCTGTACATCACCGACGGCGTCGCCGAGCTGTACCCCGGCACCCGCCCGGTGCTGCTGGACTCCGCCGCCGACCTGGACGCCGCGCTCGGCCCGGACACCGCCGTGGTGCTGCTCTCGCACGTCGACTACCGCACCGGCGAACTCCTCGACATGGCGGCGATCACCGAACGCGTCCACCGCGCGGGCGCCCTGATGGTCTGGGACCTGTGCCACACCGCCGGCGCGCTGCCGATCGAACTCGACGCGTCGGGCGTCGACTTCGCGGTCGGCTGCGGCTACAAGTACCTCAACGGCGGCCCCGGCGCGCCCGCCTTCCTGTACGCCGCGCACCGCCACCACGCCGAGGCCCGCCAGCCGCTCACCGGCTGGTTCGGCCACGCCCGGCAGTTCGACTTCGAGCCCGGCTACCGCCCCGCCGAGGGCATCACCCGCTTCCTCACCGGCACCCCGCCGATCCTCGGCCTGGCCGCCCTGGAGTCCTCCCTCGACGTGTGGGAGAAGGCCGAGATCACCGCGGTCCGGACGAAGAGCCTGGAACTCACCGCGCTCTTCACGGACCTGGTCGAACCGCTCGGCCTGGACGTCGTGACGCCCCGTCAGCCGGAACTCCGCGGCAGCCAGGTGGCCCTGCGCCACCCCGACGGCTTCGCCGTGGTCCAGGCGCTGATCGCCCGCGGCGTGATCGGCGACTTCCGCGCCCCCGACCTGATGCGCTTCGGCTTCACCCCGCTCTACCTCAGCCGGGTCGACGTCTTCGACGCCGCCGAGGCGTTGCGCGAGGTGCTCACGAGCGAGGAGTGGCGCGAGGGGCGCTTCGCCCGCCGCGGCGCGGTCACCTGACGACGCGACGGCCGCGGTCCACCGGACCGCGGCCGCACCCTCCGGGGCTGTCAGTCCTGACGAGCCGTCAGCTGTGGCGGCCCCGGCGGGCCAGCGCGACCACGCCGAGCCCGAGGCCCAGCAGCACCGCGGCGGCCCCGGCCGCCGGCGCGACCAGGCTGTCACCGGTGCTCGGCAGCGGCGGACCGACCGGCGTCGACGAGGAGCGCGAGGCGCTCGGCGATGCCGGGGCCGACTCCGAGGGCGAGGGCCCGGTGCTCCGGCTCGGCGACGGGCTGGGGCTCGGGCTCGGGGAGTCGCTGGGCGACGGGCCCGGGCTGGTGCTGTCGCTCGGGGAGGGGCTCGGGCTGTCGCTGGGCGACGGGCTCGGGCTCCACGAGTCGCTCGGGGACGGGGACGGCGAGGGGCTGGTGCAGACCGGCAGGTCGCCGTCGAACGGGTAGTTGTGGATCTCGGTGCCGGCGGAACCTTCCTGCACCAGGTTGCCCGCCAGGTAGACCCGGCCGTTGTTGCCCGGGCCGGAGAGGGTCATGGTGCCCGCCGGGTTGCCGGTCATCACCGAGCCCTGGAACTGCGCGCCGCCGGTGATCGTGGCGTCGGCCGAGGTCGGGAAGTTCCACATCAGGCGGGAGCGCAGCCCCGTCACCGGGTCGCCGTCCAGGCCGGTGCCGGTGTTGGTCCTGATCAGCACCGGGCCCGTTCCGGTCATGTTGACGATCACCGTCGCCCCGGCCGGAATCCCGGCGAACACCAGGTCCGCCGCCGCGTTCGCGGAGCCGATGTCGTTCGGCACGTCGAACACCTGCCGGGCGCTGGTGCCGTCGCCGGTGAAGGTGTACAGGTTGCCCTGCTGGGTCACCGTTCCGGTGGCGGTCTGCCGGGCCATGCAGGCCGAGTGGCCCTCGATGATCGCGGTCAGGCCGGTGAACTGGCCGATCGCCGCCGGGTCGTGCCGGGTCCGGCCGTCCGGGGCGAGGTTGGTGGCGCCGGTCAGCGTGGTGCCGTAGACCAGGTTGCCCCAGACCGTCTTCGGGGTCAGGTCGCTGCCGCCGAGCAGGAGCGTGTTGCCGGTGCGAACGTCCACGGCCTGACCGACCGTCACGTGGTCGGTGCCGCTCGGCGGGGTGACCCGCGAACCGACGCCCACCACGCCCATGTTGAAGCTGCCGCCGCCGTCCTTGTCGATCGTCAGGCTACCCACCGTGACGATCTTCCCCTCGGCCTCGGCGGCCCGGCCCCGCGCCGTGTAGTTCCCGCCGACGTAGATGTTGATCGTGCCGTCCTCGCCGGTGAAGTTCCCGTTGTGCGGCGGCGGGTACGGCGACGGGCAGGTACCGGAACACGGCCCGAGCGGCGGCGCCAGCTGGTCGGCCTGGCCGATCGCCGCCGGCGTCACCAGCGGCGCGGCCGTCAGCGCTCCCACCACCGCCAGCCTGACCAGCGAACTCTTGGTACGGACGCCGTGTCGCACGGACACCCCTCTCGTTGACGATGGGTCACAGGCAGCGGACATCGTCAGCAAAAGGTGCTCCCGCAGCGGTAGGCCGGATGTCACTCCCGCGACGCGCCGAAAGCCATTCGAACGGACTAGCGTGATGTCCCGTCAGCAAGGCCCCTGCAGGCAAAGGAGATCCGGTGTCCGACCATCCGCTCGCCATGCTCGCCACCAGCGGCGAGGTACTGGCCAGGCCCGAAGCCGACGAACGCCTGCTCACCCCGGTCGAACGCGAGCGCGCCGACCGCTTCCACCGCCCGGGCGACCGCGAGGACTACGTCGCCGCGCACCTGCTCATCCGGTTCTGCGCCGCCGCGCACCTCGGCATCGACCCCGCGGACGTCGACTTCGGCCAGCAGTGCCCCGGTTGCGGCCAGACCGGCCACGGCCGCCCGCTGCTCACCGACCGCCCCGGCACCCACCTCAGCCTCTCCCACACCGGCGGCACCATCGCCGCCGCGGCCGGCCCCGTCCCGATCGGCGTCGACGTCGAACACCTCGGCCCGCGCGCCTCCGACCCCTCCCACCTCGACCGCGTCCTCACCCCCGCCGAAGCCGAACTGGTCCGCAACCACCCCGACCCCGGCCGCGCCTTCCTCCGGCTCTGGGTCCGCAAGGAAGCCCTGATCAAGCTCGGCCGCGCCACCCTCGACACCCTCGACACCATCGACTTCTCCGACCTCCCCCTGGACCCGCCCCTCCACCACCGCCACGGCGACCTCCACCTCCTCGAACTCACCACCCCCAAAGCCCTCTTCACCGCCGCGGCAACACTCCCGATCACCCTTGGCCGATAGGGGCCCCGGCCCCTGGGGGCCGGGGGCGGAACGGCGGGAGTGCGTGGCGGCGGGTGTCAGCGGTAGTCGGCGGGATCGGGGGCGGCGTCCGGCTCCTCCGCGGCGAGCATGAACGCCCAGCAGTCGGGGCGGGAGCCGTCCAGGTCGGTGAAGCCGTACGCGCGGGCGAGTTCGGCGCTGGAGGTGGAGCGGCCGTTCCAGCGGGCCCGGTCGGGGGCGGCGGCCAGGTGGGCGACCGCGCGGCCGACGTAGCCGGGCGACTCGGAGATCCCGAACTGCGGTTCCCGGGCGAGTGCTTCGCGCCAGGTGGGCTCGGTGACGCCGTAGTGCTCCAGCATCAGTTCGGAGCGCATCCAGCCCGGGGTGAGGGCGACGGCGGTCGCGCCGCGCGGGCCCAGTTCGTGACCGAGGGCGAAGGCCATCCGCAGCACGGACGCCTTGGCCAGGTCGTAGAAGAAGGAGACCCGGTAGCGGGTGGCGTTGTAGGCGGCGGTGCCGTCGGTCATCTCCACCACCAGCCCGCCGGGTCGGCGCAGCAGCAGCGGGAGCAGGTGGTGGCTGGTGATCGCATGGGTATCCACGGCCCGGTGCAGGAGCTTCAGGCCGCGGTCGAGGTCGTCCTCCCAGAGCGCCTTGTCCCAGGCGAAGTTGCCCTCGCCGCCCCAGATGTCGTTGACCAGCACGTCGAGGCGGCCCTGTTCGGCGTCGATCCGGGCGGCCAGGGCGCCGACCTGTGCGGGGACGCTGTGGTCGGTCCGGACCGGGATGCCCAGGCCGCCGGCCTCGGTGACCAGGTCGGCGGTCTGCTCCAGGGTCTCCGGGCGGTCGTACTCGGAGCGGTGGCCCTCGGCGGAGCGGCCGGTGACGTAGACGGTGGCCCCCGCCGCGCCGAGCTGGACGGCGATCGCCCGGCCCGCGCCCCGGGTGCCGCCGGCGACCAGGGCGACCTTGCCGGTCAGTGGCTGGGTGGACATGGAGACCTCCGGGGTGCTCGACAGTCGGTGTCAGGACCGATCATGGCCCCGAGTCCCGACACCTACTGTCGTGGCTTCCGCTCGGTCACCCGTTTCGCAGCACGTCCAGCAGCTCGTCGTACAGGCTGGGCGCCGCCGCGACGAAGGAGGTCGAGCCCGCTGTCCACGGCTTCCCCTCGGCGTCGGCGACCCGCGCCCCGGCCTCGGCGGCCAGCAGCGCGCCCGGCAGCAGGTTGGCCGGGTCCGCGCCGTACTGCCAGAACAGCCCGAGGTGGCCGGAGCCGACCTGGGCGATCTGCAGCGCCGTCGGACCGAGGTTGCGCACCGCCAGGACCCGGGGCAGCACCGCGCTCAGCGAGGCCCCGGCGGCATGCAGCGCCCGCGGGTCGCGGTCCGGGCGCGGCGGCTGCGAGGTGGCCGCCACCGCGGCCGCCAGTTCGCGGTGGCGCGGAGCGCACGGCCGCCCGTTCAGGCGGGTGCCGCCACCGAGGGTGGCGGTGTACGTGGCGTCCTGGCGCGGCGCGTGCACCACCGCCAGCACCGGCGCGCCGTCCCGCAGCAGGGTGGCGGTCACCGCCCAGTGCGGCAGCGCCGACAGGTACTGCACCGCCCCGTCGGTGGCGTCGCACACCCACCACTCGCCCTCGTCCGGCACCGACCGCTCCCACTCCTCGTCCAGCCAGCCCGCCCCGGGCCGCAGTGCGGTCAGCCGCTCCCGCAGCATCCCGGCGGCCGGACGGTCGAACCGCTCGAAGGCCGCGAACGCCTCCGCCCGGTTCGCGGCCACGACCGGTTCCGGCTCCTGACGCTCCCTCAGCCAGGTGCCGGCCTCCCGCACCGCCGCCTCAACGCCGTCCAGCAGTTCCCGCATCGCTTCCTCCCCGGTGGATGTCCTCGGTGTGCGGCCAGGAGTACCGTGAGACCGACTCATCAGGACGCTGACTGCCCACGATCCGGCGGAGATCGGACGACATGGACACCGATACGGCGGATTCCGCCACCCTGCTCGACACCCTGGACCGGCAACTGGTGCACGCCCTGCAGGTCGACGGGAGGGCCGAGACCGGGCGGATCGCCGAGGTGCTGGGCGTCTCCACGCGGACCGTCACCCGCCGGCTGGGCCGGATGCTGGACGCCGAAGTGGTCCGGGTGGTGCGGATGCCCGACACCCGGCAGGCGGCGCTCGGCGCACTCCTGCTGCGGGTCCGGGTGCTGCGCGGCCGGGTCGACGCCCTGGCGCTGGCCCTCGCCGCCCGGGACGACGTCCCGTTCGTCGACGTCATGCTCGGCGGGCAGGAGGTCTCCGCCGTGGTGCTCTCCGACCCGGCCGCCAGGGACCGCCTGCTGTACGGCCAACTCCCGGCCACCGACGCGGTGGTGGAGTCCACCGCGCACGCCGTCCTGCACCTGTTCGCGGACGCCTCGCAGTGGCGGGCGGGCTACCTCACCGCCGAACAGGAGGCCGCGCTCGCCCCACCGCCGCCCACCGCCGAACCGCCCACCCCGGACGCCCTCGACCACCGCCTGCTCGACCTGCTCGCCGTCGACGCCCGCCAGTCGCACGCCGCGCTCGCGACCGCCCTCGGCGCCCCCGAGTCGACCGTCCGCCGCCGCCTGCACCGCCTCGCCGACGGCGGCCTGCTGCGCACCCACACGAGCGTCGACCCCCGGCTGCTCGGCATCACCGTCGACGCCAACCTGTGGCTCGACGTCCCCCCGAACCGGCTCGCCGCCACCGGCCGGGCCCTCGCCGACCACCCCCAGGTGCACGGCGTCCTCGCCACCAGCGGGCCCGCCAACCTGATGGCCGCCGTGTTCTGCCCGGACCACGCCGCGCTGTACCGCTTCCAGACCGAGGTGCTCGGGCCGCTCGGGGTGCAACGGGCCGAGACCGCGATCGTCGCCCGCGCGGTCAAGCGGGCGGGCTTCCGCCTCCGTCCGCTTCCCCGGCTGTCGTAGCGGCGCGGCAGACTGGAGGCATGTGCCGAAGCATCAAGACGCTCCGCCCGCCGATGACGCCCGACGCCACACCCGAGGACATCCACGCGGCGGCCCTCCAGTACGTCCGGAAGATCTCCGGGTTCCGGGCGCCCGCCGCGCACAACCGCGAGGTCTTCGAAGCCGCGGTGGCCGCCGTCGCGGCCGCCACCGCCGACCTGCTCGCCGGAATAGAGGTCCGCGGCGTCACGCCCCGGTCGTCGACCCCGGTCGGATGACCATCAGCACCACGACCACCGCCCACAGCAGGTTGAACACACCCGCGGTCATCGGCAGCCTCCCCAGCTTGCCGGTGGCCCGGACGGTCTCCGCCTCCCGCTCCTCGGTGGCGTCCAGCGCGTCGATCGTCGCCTGCTGACCCGGCAGCACGAACAGCAGCAGCACGCCCGCCGCGAGGGCCGTCAGCACGATCGACACCGTGATCCAGGCGTCGCCCATCACACCCATCACCTGCGCGGTCCCGATGCCCAGCACCGGCACCGCGATCCCCAGCAGCGCGTACAGCTGACTGATCCGGTGCAACAGCCGCACCGAAGCCGCCGCCCCCACCTGCTCCGGCCCCTCCACGAGCGCGGCCTTCGCCTTCCGCGGGAACATGCTCACCGCCACCGCGACCGGACCGATGAACAGCACCGAGACCAGGACGTGCAGACTCAGCAGGAACTTGGCCATCGGGGCGCAACCCTTCGACAAGGCGGGGAACGGGATCGCCGGTCACGCTAGCAGCGCCTTATTTCAGGGGCTCCAGTGGCAGTGCGTCTTGGAGACGTCTATGCGCCCAGACCTTGCAGCGCCCCGGAACCCTCGCTGCCACGCACCCCCGCCGTTCCGCCCCCAGCCCCAAGGGGGGCCGGGAGGTACCCCCAGGGCCCCTAGGTGGTGCCACTACATCCTGGAGAGGATCGCTTCCGTATCGATGCCCGTCGGGAGGGTGCCGTAGGCGAGGCCGGAGTGGCCGGCGAGGCGGGTGGTGGTGAAGGCTTCGGCGACGGCGGGGTGGCCGTGGCGGAGGAGGAGGGAGGCCTGGAGGGTGAGGGCGAGGCGTTCGACGAGGTGGCGGGTGCGGTACTCGAGTTCCGCGGGGTCGGCGAGGTCCTTGCGGAGGGCGCCGAGCGCAGCGTCGTAGTGCCGGTCGAGCCCGCTCGCGGCGTCCAGCTCCTCGAACACGGCCGCCACGCTCTCGGGTTGACGGGCCATCGCGCGCAGCGCGTCGAGCGCGGCGACGTTCCCCGAGCCCTCCCAGATGGAGACCAGCGGGGCCTCCCGGTAGAGCCGGGGCATCCCGGACTCCTCGACGTAGCCGTTGCCGCCCAGGCATTCCAGGGCCTCGGCCGCGTGCCCGGGGCCGCGCTTGCAGACCCAGTACTTGGCGACGGCGAGGCCGAGGCGGCGGAAGTGCGTCTCGGCGGGGTCGCCGGCCAGGGCCCGGTCGGTGGCCTCGGCCAGTCGCATGGCGATCGCGGTGGCGGCCTCGGACTCCACGACCAGGTCGGCGAGCACGTTGCGCATCAGCGGCTGCTCGACCAGCGCCTTGCCGAAGGCGTGCCGGTGGGTGGCGTGGTGCAGGGCGCGCATCGCGCCGTAGCGCATGCCGGAGGCGGCGCCGACGGTGCAGTCGAGGCGGGTCATGTTGACCATCTCGATGATGGTGCGCACGCCGCGGCCCTCCTCGCCGACCAGCCAGCCGGTGGCCTCCTCGTACTCGATCTCCGCGGAGGCGTTGGACTTGTTGCCGAGCTTGTCCTTGAGGCGTTGCAGGCGCAGCGCGTTGCGGGTGCCGTCGGGCAGGACGCGGGGCAGCAGGAAGCAGGAGAGTCCGCCGGGGGCCTGGGCCAGGGTCAGGAAGACGTCGGACATCGGGGCGGAGGTGAACCACTTGTGGCCGGTCAGGCGGTAGGTGCCGTCGCCGGCGGGGACGGCCCGGGTGGTGTTGGCGCGGACGTCGGAGCCGCCCTGCTTCTCGGTCATCGACATGCCGGCGATCAGGCCGCGCTTGCCGTGCGGTTCGCGCAGGCCGAAGTCGTACTCCCGGGCGGCGAGCAACGGCTCGTAGGCAGCGGCGAGTTCGGGGGTCGTGCGCAGGGCGGGGACGGCGGCGTAGGTCATCGAGATCGGGCAGGTGTGGCCGGCCTCGACCTGGCCCCAGACGTAGAACTTGGCGGCGCGGGCGGTGTGCGCGCCGGGCCGGTCGTCGCGCCAGGGGGCGGCGTGCAGGCCGTGCTCGACCGCGGTGCGCATCAACTGGTGCCAGTGCGGGTGGAATTCGACCTCGTCGATGCGGTGGCCGTAGCGGTCGTGGGTGCGCAGCACGGGCGGGTTCTCGTTGGCGAGGCGGGCCCAGTCAGCGGCCTCCGCGCTGCCGGCGAGGCGGCCGAGGGTGTGGAGTTCGTCCTCGGCCCAGCCGGCGCCCGCCCGGTGCAGGGCGGCGAGCAGGGTGGGGTCGGCGGCGACGTCGTGGCCGTACGGGTCGGGCACCTGGTTGGTGACCTCGTGGGTGCTTGCCATCAGTGCCCTCCCAGGGCGCGCAGGGTGAAGGTGACCAGGTCGGGCAGGACGGTCTCCGGCGGGCGGCCGTCGGTGAGCGGTCCGACCAGCGCCTCGCCGACCGCGCCGACGATCGCGGCGGCGGTCAGTTCGGCGTGCTGGGCGGGGAGTTGGCCGCGGGCGGCGGCCTGGTCGATGCGGGTGGCGATCAGGTCGCGGAAGGCGCGGCGGAAGACCAGGCGTTCGGCCTCGACCACGGTGTCGGCGGGTTCGGCGAGCAGCGCGTAGGCGAGCCGCGGGGCCTTGAGCGCGCGGGCGGCGAAGGTGGCGACCAGCGCGGCGATGCCGTCCAGCGGGTCGGCGGCGCGTTCGGCGGCCTCGGTGACGGCGGTGATCTCGCGTCCGCAGACGGTGCGGAACAGGGTGACGGCGAGGTCGGCCTTGCCGTCGAAGTGCTGGTACATGCTGCCGGTGGCGATGCCGGCCCGCTGCGCGACGGCGGCCATCGAGCAGCCCGCGTAGCCGCGTTCGGCGAGCAGGGCGACGGCGGCCCGCAGGACGGCTTCGCGCTGGCCGTCCAGGCGGGCCTGGACGGCGGCGGTGCGTCGGTAGGCCACGCAAAGGATTGAAGCACCGATTCACTGCTTCAGGAAGAGCCGCGCCGGGCGGCCGTGAACCGTCCCGGAACGCGCGCAGCCACCCGCGCGAGGGGATACGCGGGTGGCTGCGCGCGGTGGGCTCGGCTACGGGCGGGGCAGCACGCAGCCTGCCCGGGTCAGGTCGAGCACGTTGCCCGGGGCGAAGCAGTTCGGGATGGTGTAGGTCTCCTGCGCGTAGTTGATGCCCTGGCGGACCGTCACCACGCCGTTCTGGTCGACCTCGCAGGGGTTGTCGACGGTGCAGGTCTCACCGTTCTCGTTGCCGGTGTTGTTGACGGCGACCACCTGGCCGCTGTTGACGTCGATCACCGGGGAGCCGGAGGTGCCGCCGATGGTGTTGCAGGCGGAGGTGTAGCGGACCGAGTCCTTGAAGGTCCAGCCGCCCTCCTTGAGCCGGTACACGAAGCCGTCGACGTTGCAGGAGTAGGTGGTCTTCCAGTAGCCGGAGACCACCTTGATCGCGCTGCCGGCCACGGGGTGGCTGGTGGACATGGTCAGCGGCGATATCCCGTAGCGGCTCTTGATCGTGGAGTAGCTGGTACTCAGCCGGTAGAGGGTGACGTCGGTGTCGGTCATCGTCGAGTACAGGACCCGGTTGGCGCGCACCGTGCCGAGGCTGGAGCCGGAGGAGCTGAGCAGGGTGAAGCTGCGGTTGGAGGACTTGTTCGTGATCACCTGGCCGGGGTTGGGCATCCCGGTCTCCAGACAGTGGCCGTTGGTCAGGATCAGCCCGGGGTCGGTGTCGACCGAGTTCGGCATCCGGACCAGCGAGCCCGAGCAGTTGCTGAGGGCGACCGTCCCGGCGAAGGTCACGGTGGCGGCGGACGCGGGGGCGGCGGTGGCCAGGGCGGTGGCCCCGGCGAGGAACAGCGCGGAAGCTGCGCCGATGAGCGGCTTCTTCATGGGGTGCCTCTCGTGGTGTGGGGGTCCCACTGGGGTACCACTGGGGTAGCCCTAAGTTGGCGCGCCCATGACACCATGTCAAGACCGTGCCCACACCCGGTGCTTTCACTGATTTGCCGTCAACTTTCCTTCCAGTGACGGCTTCCGATGTTGATGAGCCGCAACTGGGTGCGCACCGTCCGGGCGATCCCGAGCCGCTCCGCCGGGTGCGCCTCGACCAGCGCGAGCGCGGTGGTCACCATCCGGTCCACGTACAGCTCGGCCAGCATCCGGCGGTCCACGTACGACCAGTCCGCGACGTCCGGCTGCCCGGCCAGCAGCTCGGCCAACTCCTCGGCGAAGCGCGCCAGTTCGGCGGCGACCGCATCCCGCACCGGCTTCACCCCGCCGAACCGCTCACGCGCCAGGAAGCGGATGTACGCGGGATGCTCGGCGACGTGCGCGGTGATCACCTCCACCGAGCGGTCGATCAGCTGCTCGGGCTCACCGCTGCCCGCGAACACCGCCTGGACCATCTCGTGCAGGTTGGCCAGCGACTCCTGCACCAGCACCACGCCCAGCTCGGCCAGGTCCGGGAAGTGCCGGTAGAACCCGGCCGGCGAGAGGCCCGCCTCCCGGGTGACCTCGCGCACGCCGAGGCCGCTGAGGTTCTGATGCTCCAACAGCTCCAACGCGGCATCCAGCAGGGCGCGACGGCTGGCCTGCTTCTGGGCCTGACGGATACCGGGGTTCTGGGTCACGGCGATCAGTAAACAACTGTTTGCTGATTTTCGCCAGCGTCGCTACAGTACTTTCAGCGAACAGTTGTTACCCGAACGCAGCTGTCCTCCGAAAGGTGTCGCCGTGCTGCTCGTCGTCCTGATCGCCCTCGGCCTGCTCGCGGGGGCCGCCGCTCATCTGCCGATGCCGCTGTTCCTCGCCGCCGCCACGGCCGTCGCCGCCTGGCTGCTGGCCTTCGGCGCCCGCGAGGGTCTGGCCCGTACCCGCCGCCACTGATATCCGGAGCCCACGTTGAACCCCACCGAGCGTCACACCACAGCCGACGCCGACCAGTTGGCCGTGGCCTCCTTCATCCTCGGCCTCCTCGGCCTGCTGATCTTCAACCTCGTCCTCGGCCCCCTCGCCCTCGCCCTCGCCGCCCTCGCCCTCTGGCGCGGCACCACCCGCCGCACCCGAGCCCTCCTCGGCCTCGCCCTCGGCGCGGCCGACCTCGCGGTCCTCGCCGCCACCCTCGCCGCCACGGGCGGCACCATCTGGCAGCTCGGCTGACTTTCGGCAGGTGGCTCGGGAACAGTCAGGGGCCCGGGGAACGGCGGGGGTGCGTGGCGGTCGGTCTCACAGGGCGCTGCCGGTCAAGACGCATGGACGTCTCCAAGACCACCAGCCCAGTTCAGACCACCAGCCACTCGCCTCGCGGTTCCCCGAGCCCCTGGATAGTGCAACTGGCCCGACTCCCTAAGCGGTCAGACCTTCAGGGTCTTGATCGCCGTCGGAGCGTCGCCCGGCTGGGTGGCGAGCTCCTCCCACTCCATGACCTTGTCGATGTCGGCCGCGGCCATCGAGATGTTGGTGACCCGCTCCAGGATGGCCTCGACCACGACGGGGACGCGGAACTCCGCCGCGAGCTTCTTGGCCTCCTCGAACGCGGGCAGCAGGTCCTCGGGCCGGGTGACCCGGATCGCCTTGCAGCCCAGCCCCTCGGCGACCCGGACGTGGTCGACGCCGTAGACGCCGAGCTCGGGGGCGTTGATGTTCTCGAACTCGAGCTTGACCTGGAAGTCGATGTCGAAGTTGCGCTGCGCCTGGCGGATCAGGCCCAGGTACGAGTTGTTGACGAGGACGTGGACGTACGGGATCCGGTGCTGCGCACCGACCGCGAGCTCCTCGATCATGAACTGGAAGTCGTAGTCGCCGGAGAGCGCGACGACCTGCCCGTCCGGGTCGGCGGTGGCGACGCCGAGCGCGGCGGGGATGGTCCAGCCGAGCGGCCCGGCCTGGCCGCAGTTGATCCAGTGGCGGGGCTTGTAGACGTGCAGCATCTGCGCGCCGGCGATCTGCGAGAGGCCGATGGTGGTGACGTAGCGGGTCTCCGGGCCGAAGGCCTTGTTCATCTCCTCGTAGACGCGCTGCGGCTTGAGCGGCACGTTGTCGAAGTGGGTCTTGCGCTGCAGGGCGGCACGGCGCTCCTGCGTGGCGGCGACCCACTCGCCGCGGTCCTTGAGCCGCCCGGCGGCCTTGAGCTCGCGGGCGACCTCCAGGAAGAGCAGCAGCGCGGCCTTGGCGTCGGAGGCGATGCCGAGGTCGGGGGCGAAGATCTTGCCGATCTGGGTGGGCTCGACGTCGACGTGGACGAACTTGCGGCCCGCGGTGTAGACGTCCAGGCCGCCGGTGTGGCGGTTGGCCCAGCGGTTGCCGATGCCGAGGACGAAGTCGGAGGCGAGGAAGTTCTCGTTGCCGTAGCGGTGCGAGGTCTGCAGGCCGACCATGCCGGCGTTCAGCTCGTGGTCGTCGGGGACGATGCCCCAGCCCATCAGGGTCGGGACCACCGGGACGCCGGTGAGCTCGGCGAACTCCAGCAGCAGGTCGGCGGCGTCCGCGTTGATGACGCCGCCGCCGGCGACGATCAGCGGGCGCTCGGACTCCTGGAGGAGCGCGATGGCCTTCTCGATCTGGGTGCGGTTGGCGGCCGGCTTGTAGACCGGGAGCGGCTGGTAGGCCTCCGGGTCGAACTCGATCTCGGTCAGCTGGACGTCGATCGGCAGGTCGATCAGGACCGGGCCGGGACGGCCGGAGCGCATCAGGTGGAAGGCCTGCTGGAAGACGCCCGGGACCTGCGCCGCCTCCAGGACGGTGGTGGCGGCCTTGGTGACCGGCTTGGCGATCGAGGCGATGTCGACGGCCTGGAAGTCCTCCTTGTGGAGGCGGGCGACCGGGGCCTGGCCGGTGATGCACAGGATCGGGATGGAGTCGGCGATCGCCGAGTACAGGCCGGTGATCATGTCGGTGCCGGCCGGGCCCGACGTGCCGATGCACACGCCGATGTTGCCGGCCGTGGCGCGGGTGTAGCCCTCGGCCATGTGCGAGGCGCCCTCGACGTGGCGGGCCAGCGTGTGCTTGATCCCGCCGGAGGCCTTGAGTGCGGCGTAGAAGGGGTTGATCGCGGCGCCCGGCACACCGAACGCCACGTCGACGCCTTCGAGCTTGAGGATCTCCACTGCGGCGCGGGCGGCTGTCATACGAGGCATCGGCTTACTCCTGCGGTCGACGCGACTTCCATGATGCGGAAGAATAGTTTTGGAATGCGAAAGTAAGCTAAGCCGGGCCCAAAGGGGTCGTCAAGGTGCGTTTCAACAGAACGTTGCAGGCCTGCGGCCGCCCCGACCACGGAACCTCCAGGGCCCTTCGATCACGATGTCCGTTTTTCACCATGCTCGGTCGCCCCGGGACCTCGTCCACCCCGCAGTCGTCGCCGTACCGTCGTGGGTGTCGGCAGAAAACGCCAAGCGACGGAAACACCCGAGGAGAGACCCACGATGAGCACCATCACCCTGTACGGCGCCACCGGCACCATCGGCTCCCGCGTCCTGGCCGAGGCGCTCGACCGCGGCCACCGGGTCACCGCGGTGGTCCGCGACCCGGCGAAGCTGACGGCCGCCCACCCGCAGCTGACCGTGGTGGCCGGCGACGTGCTGGACCCGGCGTCGGTGGCCGAGCACGCCAAGGGCGCGGACGTGGTGGTCAGCGCGGTCGGCGGCGGCGACGGGCCGGGTCACCGGGCGCTGATCCAGCCGGCCTTCGAGTCGCTGGTGACGGGCCTGCGCACGGTCGGCGCGGACGCCCCGCGACTCCTGGCGGTCGGCGGCGCGGGCTCGCTGCGCACCCCGGACGGCAGGCAGGTCTGGGACGCCGAGGGGATCCCGGAGTTCGTGCTGCCGATCATGCACGCGCACGGCGAGGCGCTGGACTACCTGCGCACCGTCACCGACGTGCGGTGGACCAACCTCTCCCCCGCGGGCACCATCGAGCCCGGCGAGCGCACCGGCGCCTACCGGGTCGGCCTGGAGGAGCTGCTGATCGGCGCGGACGGCGAGAGCCGGATCTCCGCCGAGGACTACGCGGTGGCGCTGCTGGACGAGGTCGAGCAGCCGCAGCACGTCGGCCGACGCTTCACCGCCGCGTACTGATCCACCGTCAGCCCCGTCCATCCGCAGCCGGTTCCCGGATCGCGTGGAGCAGCTCGGCCGGCAGGACGACCGAGCTGCCGGGTCAGCGCGGCTCGACCCGCATGCGCATCTCGGACGGTCCGAGCGTCGCGCCCACCTTCGGCCGGACCGGCTCACCCGCGACCGGACGCAGCCGCCAACGGGAGACCACGGCGGCGGTGATGACGGCCAGCTCCGTCATCGCGAAGTCGGCACCCAGACAGTGGTGGGTTCCGCTGGCGAAGGGGAAGAACGCACCGCGCGGCAGGGCTGCGTCGCGCCCCGACAGCCAACGCTGCGGATCGAAGGTGTCGGGGGCCGGGAAGTACCTCGGGTCGTGGTGCAGCGCGTACGGGCTGTAGAACACGTCCGCCCCGGCCGGGATGAGGTGGTCACCCAGCCGGACCTCCTGCCGCGCCCGCCGCGGGAACAGCCACACCGGCGGGACGATCCGCAGCGTTTCGTAGATCACGGCCTGCAGGTAGGGCATGTCGGTCAGGGTCGACCGATCCGGCCGCCGGTCCTGGAGCACCCGGTCGACCTCTTCCGTCAGGCGGCTCTCCACGTCCGGATGGGCCGCCAGGAAGTGGAAGATCCACGCGGCGGCCGCGGCCGTGGTGTGCGAGCCGCCGATCAGCACCCCCAGGACGTCGTCGTGCACCTGCTGCGCGCTCGTCCCGGGCGGGGCCTGGAGCATGGCGAGCATGCCGCCCGCCATCGGGTCTCCCGTCGCCCTCACCCGTTCCTCGGCGGCTTCGATCAGGGTGTCCACGGCGTCGTGGATCCGCCGCACCGCCTCGGTGTAGCGGCGCCGTTCCGCGGTCGGGAGCCGGCAGATCAGCTCGAGCGGACCGTAGGCCCGCCGGGCCAGGCCGACCACGAACACCGGCAGGCTCTCGTACACGTCACGCCGGTCCCGCTCCGCCAGATCGACGCCGAACAGACATGCGGCGACCACCTGCGTCGTCAGGTCGGCCATCGCGTCGTGCAGGTCGATCACCTGCCCGGCGTGCCAACTCGATGCGCCGGCTTCGGCCAGCTCGACCATGGCGTTCGCGTAGGACGACACCTGGGCCGGCTGGAAGGCCGGCCGGGCCGCCCGGCGGCGCTCGCGGTGGTGTTCGCGGTTGGCCACCACGACGCCGTTGCCGAACAGCGGGCGAGCCACTTCGAAGATGACCCCCCGGTCGAACTGGTCGCCCGGTGCACCCAGCATCTTGCGCACCAGCTCGGGGCTGTTGAGGATGTAGGCCTTCCGCAGACCCAGCCGGATCTGCACGGCGTCTCCCAGTGGACGCTGCTCCTCGAGGAAGCGAAGCGGGTCGCGCAGCAGCTTGAGGGCATGGCCCAGCAGCGGCAGCGACTTCGGCATCCGGGCAATCTCTGCGACAGCCTGCATCGGTGCATCTCCCGTCGAAGCGGACTCCAGTCGTCCACTTCGATCCGTTCCACGGACCACCGCGCCTCCCGGTTCAGGGCCGCGGCGTTGAACCGTCGTGACCAGCGCTCCCGTGTGGTCTGACGAACCCGTCGGCCGGTGAACGGCCGGCCTAGCGAGCATGCGATGGAGTGTGCACATGCCCGGCCCGACTCCGCCGATCGTCCTGCCCCGCGAGCTGAACCCGCCCCATCTCGCCACCTGGGCCTTCGACCTGCCGTTCCCTCGCCCGGTTCCGCACCCTGAACACGACCGCGCGGTGACGGACGCCCGCACCTGGGTCCAACGCATGGGGATCGTCACGACCGACGAGGAGCTGCGCCGTCACGATCGCATGGCACTCGCGTCCTGGCCCGGGCTGAACTTCCCGAACGCCACCGGTGCGGACCTCGACCTGCTGTGCAACTGGGTGTGCTGGTGGGTCGTCATGGACGACCGCGACGACGGCGAGTTCATCCAGGACCCGCGCCGGGTGGAGGAGTTCTACCGGCGACTCATCGCCGTGGTCGCTCCCGACCGCCAGAGCGGGCACCCGGACCTCGGTGCGGACCCCATGGTCGAGGCCTTCGCTGACATCTGGCGGCGTTGGCGCCAGGGCATGTCGCCGGGCTGGCAGGCCCGCACGGCGGAGAACTGGGCGAAGCTCTTCGAGGCGCTCATCGACGAATGCGCCGGGCGACGCGACGGAGCGGTTCCGAGCATGGACCAGTACCTGGCCATCAGGGACCGGTCGGGCGAGATGGCGCTCGAACTGGACGCGACGGAACGGGTCGGGCACTACGAGGTCCCGCAGGCCGTCCTGGACACCCCGGCCCTGGCGTCCATGCGGCTGAGCACCATCCGGGCCGTCAACATCTCCCAGGACGTCCAGTCGCTCGCCAAGGAGGAGGCGATCGGCGACAACCTCAACATGGTTCTGGTCCTGGAGCGGGAACGCTCCCTGGGCCGGGTCGACGCCCTGTGCGAGGTGCACCGCATGATCCGCGTCTACACGGACGACTTCCTCGCGCACCAGGCCACCGTGCCGCGCGTCCTGGACGGGCTCGGCCTCGCGCCCGAGGACCGGCTGCCGGTCTACCGGCACATCGACGACCTCGGCCGCCTGATCGTCGGCAACCTGGTCTGGTGCGCCGCCGCCGAGCGGTACCGGACCTGAACCCATGGAGCCGAAGGCCCCGGACCGTGAGCGGTCCGGGGCCCTTGCGGCGCTCGCGCGCGGTCAGTCGGGGATGACCAGCGCGGGGGTGTCGCGGGTGAGCACCTCGCCGCGGAAGAAGGCCGGGCTGCGGCGGGTCATCACGGCCATGCCGACCAGGCCGAGGGCGAGCAGGCCGGCGCCGACCACGAAGACGCTGCCGACGCCGAAGACCGAACTGCCGCTGCCGTAGGCCGGATCGACCATGTCCACCAGCGACTTGGCGAAGATCGCGGCCAGGGTGAGCCCGCCGAGCAGCGGGAAGACGCACTTGAGCACCGCGTCGCGGACCGAGCGGCGCAGGTCGCGGCGGAAGTACCAGGCGCAGGCGAACGCGGTCAGCGAGTAGTAGAAGCAGATCATCAGCGTCAGTGCGGCGATGGTGTCGGCGAGCACGTGCGAGCTGACCAGCGTCATCACGGTGTAGAACGCGCCGGTTCCGACGCCGGCGGTGACGATCGCCCGGCCGGGGGTCCGGTAGCGCGCGTTGACCTTGGTGAAGGAGGCGGGCAGCGCCTCGTACACGCTCATCGCCAGCACGGTGCGGCTGACCGGGATGAAGGTGGTCTGCAGGCTGGCGGAGGCGGAGGCGAGCACCGCGACGAAGAGCAGCACGCCGAGCACCGGGCCCATCACCGGCCCGGCCAGCACCGCCAGCACGTTGGAGGAGGTGTCGGGGTTGCCGAGGCCGGTGCCGGTGGTGCCGACGCCCGCGTACATCTGCACCGCGACGGCCGTGAACAGGTAGGAGCCGACCAGCACCGCCATCGCCAGCATCGCGGCCCGGCCCGGGGTCTTCTCGCTGCCGCCGGTCTCCTCGTTGGCGCTCAGGCAGGCGTCCCAGCCCCAGTACATGAAGAGGGAGAGCGAGAGCCCGGCGACGAAGGAGCTGAAGGAGTCGGCCTGGAACGGGTTCATCCAGCTCCAGGAGAAGTCGAGCGAGCCGGCCGCGTCGCCGTCCAGCGCCTTGCCGATCGCGAGCACCCCGAACAGGCCGAGCACCGCCAACTGCAGCCCGACCAGGGCGTACTGGACGCCCTTGGTGGCCGTCATGCCGCGGTAGCTGATCATCGTGGCGATCGCGATCAGCGCCAGGCAGGTGGCGACGTGCACCAGCCGGTCGTCGTTGAGTGCGGCGACCGAGTCGCTGCGGGTGATCTCGCCGAGCAGCAGGTAGAGGTACTCGGTGGCGACGCCCGCGAGGTTGGACAGCACGATGATGGTGGCGATCACCAGGCCCCAGCCGCACATCCAGCCGACCTTCGGGCCGAACGCCTTGACCGTCCAGGTGAACGAGGTGCCGCTGTCCGGGATCGCCTTGTTCAGCTCCCGGTAGGCGAACGCCACCAGCATCATCGGCAGGAACCCGGCCAGGAAGAGCGCGGGCATCTGCAGGCCGACGGCGGCCACCGTGGTGCCCAGCGTGGTGGTCAGGCAGTACACCGGGGCGACGGTGGAGACGCCGATGACGGCGTTGCCGAGCAGACCCACCGAGTTGCCGTTGAGGCCCTTGTCGCGGACGCCGCCGTGGGCGTCCCGGCCGGCGGCGCCCTCGGCGCCGGCCCGCGGACGATTGTCGAGCTGAACCATGCGGGAACCGTAACGGGCACTGTTTCCGCAGCAGGTCGAGGCGACAGGCTGGGATTCCCCTGCGTTTCATCGAGCTGCTAGGCTATGTTTCCGTTGATTGCATGATCTTTTCCCGTGATCGACCTTAGTTTCACTCCTCTTGACCCTTGCTTGGGACGGGACGAAAACCGCAGCTCGGACGATTCCCGGCCTTTCCGGCATCAGTATGAGAAACACCACATACCGACTCGGTAACGCGACCGGGCCAAGCGGCGCCGCGCCCCCGGCCGTTCGGACACCTCTGGTTCCCCGGCCCGCGGGCCCCTATCGTTCCCCCGTCAGTCCTGGGAGGGGAGCGGTATGACCGGCACGCTGACGTCCGACCCCGAGATCCGCACCGTCCGCGCCGAGGGCACACCCGGAGCGGACACCGTGAGCGTCCGCTGCTCGGTCGGCGACCTGTCGCTCGCCGACCTGCCGGTCTCGGTGGTGCTCTGCTACGACCGGTTGCTGGACGCCGACGCCCTCGCCGCCGGACTCGCCCGCGCCCTCGCCCACCTGCCCGCCTTCGCCGGCCGGTTGCGCACCGCCCCCGGCGGCGAGCTGTACCTGGACTGCACCGGCGCCGGCGTCCCGTTCACCGTCGCCGACGCCCCCTACACGCTCGAAGAGGCGCTGGACCGGGTGCTGCTGCCGACCTCCGGACTGGTCGACCACGTCCAGGCCACCCGCGCCCGGCAGGAGGACCTGCCGCTGCTCACCGTCCGGCTGAACCGCCTCGCCGACGGCACCAGCGCGCTCGGCATCTCCTGGCACCACGCGATCGGCGACATGCAGACCTTCGCGCTGCTGCTGCGCACCTGGTCCGCCTGCACCGAGGACCTGCCGCTGCCCCCCGTCGACCTCGCCGCCGACCGCGACGCCTACCTGGACGCCCACCTGCCGCCCGTCGACGGCGGCGCCCCCACGCTGCGGCTGCCCTCGGCCGCCGAGAACGAGGCGCTGCGCCGCGAGATCGCCTCCGCCGCACTGGCCAACCGCACCCTGCAGGTCTACTTCACGCCCGGTGAAGTCGCCCGGCTGCGCGACGAGTTCAGCGCCGAGGCCGGCCGCCGGCTGTCCGCCAACGACGCGCTCTGCGCGCACCTGCTGGCCGTGCTGCGCGAGGTGGACGGCGGCGCGTCCGAGCCCTCGCTGACCATGCCGGTCAACCTGCGCCGCGTCCTCGGCCTCCCGGACGGCGCGCTCGGCAACCTGCTCGGCGAGATCCGCCTGCCCTGGCGGGCGGGCACCACCCCCGCCGGCTTCGCCGCCGAACTGCGCGGTGCCGTCGAGGAGTTCACCGAGCGCCACCTGAGCGTGCGGAGCACCCGGCTGTTCCTCGAAGCGCTCGGACGGGACCGCGTCACCGACTGCATCCCGACCGGCTTCGACCCGGCCCGCCGCACCCTCACCCTCTCCAACTGGTGCCGCCTGGGCCTCTACGACCACCCGCTGGCCGGCGCCCTCCCGGTCGCCTTCAGCCCCGTCGCCACCCTCCAACTCCCCTGGACCTCCTGGCTGGTGGAGGGCCCCGGCGGCACCGGCCACCTGTACACCGTGGTCCTCCCGACCCGGGTGGCCGGCCGCCTGCGCGCCGCCCGCGCCCTGCTGCACCGCCACCGCGAGGACGACGAGCCGCTGCCCGCCACCGCCTCCCGCAAGCTGCTCTGAGCCGCCCGGCCGGCGCACCCGCCCGACGAGCCGTCAGGAGGCCGGCCCGACGGGCCCTCAGGAGGCGGGCCGGGTCACGAAGACCCGTTCCAGCAGCTCGTACAGGCGGTCCCGGTCCCCGTCGTCGAGCCGCTCCAGCCCGTCCAGGGTGGTCCGCATGCCGGCGCGGACGGCGTCGGCGACCCGCTCGCCCTCCGGCGTGAGCACGACGGTCTTGACCCGCCGGTCGGACGCGGCGGCCTCGCGGCGCACCAGGTCGCGCTTCTCCAGCCGGTCGATGATGCCGGTCACGTTGGACGCGTCGCAGGCCAGCACCTCGGCGAGGCCGCGCATCGCGGCGGGCCCGCGCCGCAGCACGGCCAGCGCCTTGGCCTGGCTCGCGGTGAGGTTCTCGCTCGCCGCGGCGAGCGCGAAGTCGCCGTAGAACACGCCGAGCGACACCGAGAACAGCTCCATGAGCTGGGCGGTGTCGACGCGAGGGGCTGCTGTCATGACGACCACTGTACCCACCGGCCGATAAAACTTGACCATCTCAAGCATCTACGCCTATCGTCGAGCGCATTGCTTGAGGTTCTCAAGTATCACGGTTGTCAAGCAGCACCGAGGAGCGTCCCTGTGACCGCCACCGCGTCCCCCGCCTCCCGCGCGGCCGAGATCCTGTCCCGTCCGGTCGCCCTGAACGGCCTGACCGTCCCGAACCGCATCGTGATGGCACCGATGACGCGGATGTTCTCGCCGGGCGGCGTGCCCGGCGAGGACGTGCGGTCGTACTACGCCCGCCGCGCCGCCGCCGGGGTCGGCCTGATCGTCACCGAAGGCACGTACGTCGGCCACGAGTCCGCCGGGCAGAGCGACCGGGTGCCGCGGTTCCACGGCGAGGAGAACCTGGCCGGGTGGGCGAAGGTGGCCGAGGACGTGCACGCCGCGGGCGGCACGATCGTTCCCCAGCTCTGGCACATCGGCATGGTCCGCAACCAGGGCGAGCCGCCCTACGCCGACGCCCCCGCCATCGGCCCCTCCGGCATCCGCGTGGACGGCACCGAGGGCGCCGGCAAGGCGATGACCCGCGCCGACCTGGACGACGTCATCGGCGCCTTCGCCGAAGCGGCCGCCGCCGCCGAGCGGATCGGCTTCGACGGCGTCGAACTGCACGGCGCCCACGGCTACCTGATCGACCAGTTCCTCTGGGAGCGGACGAACCGCCGCACCGACGAGTACGGCGGCGACCCGGCGGCCCGGACGAAGTTCGCCGCCGAGATCGTGGCCGCCGTCCGCGCGGCCGTCTCGCCCGCCTTCCCGGTGATCTTCCGCTACTCGCAGTGGAAGCAGGAGGCGTACGACGCCCGGCTCGCCGAGACCCCGCAGGAGCTGGAGGCGATCCTCACCCCGCTCGCCGAGGCCGGCGTGGACGCCTTCCACGCCTCCACCCGCCGCTACTGGATCCCCGAGTTCGAGGGCTCCGACCTGAACCTGGCCGGTTGGACCAGGAAGCTCACCGGCCGCCCCGCCATCACCGTCGGCTCGGTCGGCCTCGACGGCGACTTCGTGCACGTCCTGACCGGCCAGGGCGCCCCGGTCGGCAGCATCGACAACCTCCTCGACCGCCTCGAGCGCGACGAGTTCGACCTGGTCGCGGTCGGCCGCGCCCTGCTCCAGGACCCGGCGTGGGCGGCCAAGGTCCTCGGCAACCGGCTCGACGAGCTGAAGCCGTTCGAGGCGGCGGCGGTGCAGACGCTGAGCTGACGCCCCCTCGGCCGACGGGTCGTCAACCGGGCGGAGCGGCGGCCCGCCCGGGGCCCGGGTATCGGAGGGTGCGCGTCGGCGCCGTCCGCGCTGCCGGCGAGCCGGCGCAGTCCGTCCTCGGCGGGGCTGCCGGGGGCCGCGGAGAGCACCAGCAGTTCGGCGCCCGGTTCGTCGGGCAGCGCGAAGTTCTCCTGGTGCAGCTCCAGGTGCCCGACCAGCGGGTGCCGGAACGCCTTCGGCCCGGGCGTGCGGGCCCGCACGTCCGCCCGGGCCCACAGGCGGCCGAAGCGCTCGCTCCCGGTCGCCAACTCGCCGATCAGCGCGGCCAGCCGACGGTCCTCGGGGAACCGGCCGGCGGCCAGCCGCAGGTGCCCGACCACGTCGCGGGCGCAGCCCTCCCAGTCCGCGTGGAGGCCGCGCCCGGCTTCGTCGAGGAACAGGTGGCGGGCGGTGTTCAGGCCCGGCACCGGCTGCCCGAGGAGCAGTCCGGCCAGGCGGTTCCCGCCGAGCACGTCCTGGCGGTGGTCGACGATCAGCGCGGGCGCGCCGCCGACCAGGTCGAGGACGCGCAGCAGCTCCGGCCGCAGCTTCCGGCGGCCCTCCGCCGGAAGGTCGAGCGGCGCCTTCGCGGGGCGGTGGCGCTGCCGGGCCAGGCGGTCCAGGTGCCCGCGCCCGGTCCCGTCCAGGCCGAACACCCGGGCGAGCGCGTCGAGCACCTGCTCGGAGGGCTGGGTGGCGCGCCCCTGCTCCAGGCGCACGTAGTAGTCGACGCTGACCCCGGACAGGTGCGCGACCTCTTCGCGGCGCAGCCCGGCGACCCGGCGGCGGCGGTCGGTGGGGATGCCGACGGCGGCCGGGTCGACCCGGGAACGCCGGCTGCGCAGGAAACCCGCGAGATCGTCCATGCCCTCAGTATGGCCGCGGCGAAAACCCGCGAAGGTGGTCCTGCGGTGACCAGGAACTCCCGTCCGTCGGAAGCGGAGGGCCTGAACAGCGGGCTCGGCGGCGCCGATGATCGATGGCGTCCGATCCGAAGGAGTTCCCCATGAAGACGCTGATCGTCTACGCCCACCCCGAGCCGAGGTCGCTGAACGGCTCGCTGAAGGACCTCGCGGTCGCCACGCTGCGGGACGCCGGCCACGAGGTGCGGGTCAGCGATCTGTACGCGATGAAGTGGAAGGCGGTCGTGGACGCCGCGGACTACGGCCCCGCCGCCTCCGGTCCGCTGCAGGTCGCCAGGGACTCCGGCCGGGCCTTCGACACCGGGACGCTCACCCCGGACGTGCGCGCCGAGCAGGAGAAGCTGCTGTGGGCCGACACGATCGTCTTCCAGTTCCCGCTGTGGTGGTACACCATGCCCGCGATCCTCAAGGGCTGGGTGGACCGGGTGTTCACCTTCCACTTCGCGTACGGCGTCGGCGAGCACAGCGACACCAGGTACGGCGAGCGCTTCGGCGAGGGCACCCTCGCGGGCCGCCGCGCCCTGCTGTCGGTGACCGCGGGCGGCCCGGAGTCGCACTACGCGGCCCGCGGGATCAACGGTCCGATCGAGGACCTGCTGTTCCCGATCCAGCACGGCATCCTGTACTACCCGGGCATCGAGGTGCTGCCGCCGTTCGTGCTGTACGGCACCGACCGGATGACCGTCGAGGACTACCCGGACGTCGCCAAGGCGTGGGAGCACCGGCTGCTCACCCTGGAGTCGACCGAGCCGATCGCCTTCCGGCCGCAGAACTTCGGTGACTACGCGATCCCCTCGCTGCACCTGAAGGAGGGTCTGGAGCCCACCGGCCGCACCGGCTTCGGGCTGCACGTGCGCGGCTGACGTCCGCCGCCGACCGGCGCGGACCGGCGTGCCCTGGCCGCACGCCGGTCCGCGCCCGCGCTCAGCGTCCGGCCTGGGCGGCGTGGCGCTGCGGCACCGCCACCGCGTCCCGCGCGCCGGAGGCCGCCGCGCTGCCGAGCAGCCGCAGCGCGGCCTCCGACGGCGAGCCGGGCTCGGCGGTGTAGGCGATCAGGTGCTGGCCCGCGGCGCCGGGGATCATCAGGTTCTCGAAGCTGAGCTCCATCGCGCCGACCAGCGGGTGCCGCAACTGCTTCACCCCCGAGGTACAGGTGCGCACCGGGTGCCGGGCCCACAGTGCGGCGAACTCGTCGCAGTTCATGGTGAGTTGGCCGACCAGCTCGGCCAGCGAGCGGTCGTCGGGGTGCCGGCCGGCGACCAGCCGCAGCGAGGCCACGGCGAGCTGCGCCTGGTCGTGCCAGTCGGTGTAGAGCCAGCGGTACTGCTCGTCCAGGAACAGCATCCGGGTCATGTTGGGCCGCGCGGCGGGCGTGTCGGGGCTGTCCGCCGCCAGGTGTCCGGCGAGCAGCGCGTGGCCCAGCGGGTTCCAGGCGAGCACGTCGTTGCGCCGGTCCAGGACCAGGGCCGGGACATCGGTCATCGCGCCGAGCAGTTGCCGGGCCGAGGCGCTGGCGTGCACCACCCGGGCCGGGGCGGGTCGGGTGGGCGCGACGGCCGGACGGGCGAGGTCCTTCAGGTAGACCGTCTCGTCCTCGTTCAGGCGCAGCGTGCGGGCGATCGCCTCCAGCAGGCCGTCGGAGGCGTTGGTGGCACGGCCCTGCTCGAGTCTGGTGTAGTGCGTGATGCTGACGTTGGCGAGCGTGGCCAGCTCCTCGCGGCGCAGCCCGCTGACGCGCCGTCGAGTCGGGTGCGGAGTGATGCCGAAGTCCTCCGGGCGCAGCGCGGCGCGGCGCGACTTGAGGAAGTCTCCAAGCTCGGACGGGGCGTCCATTCAGGCCTCCAGGTCGATGGAGTGCGTCAGTCTGGCTACGGCGATCACCGACTACCCATGATGCCCCGCCGCTTCCGGCGACCGGAAGCGCTGAGGGTGGTCCTGCGGTGACTACCCTCCCGCCGGCTGGGCAAAGCAGGGTGCTGGCTGGGCCCGTTGGCGTCGAAGAGGCTGTTCCCGACCGTGCGACGCGACCGCGCCGCGCGTCAAGAGCCTTGAGGGAAGAGGTACTCGACGTCATGTCTGTCACTGAAACGGAGGCGACCGGTGCGTCCGGTGCAGCGGTCGCCGAGGCGCCGGCGGCGCTGACCGGGCGGCTCCGGCTGGTGCTCGTCCTGCTACTCGCCACGCAGTTCATGCTGGCCGTGGACTTCGCGATTCTGAACGTGGCGCTGCCGGTGATCGGCAAGGGCCTCGGCTTCTCACTGGCCCACCTGCAGTGGATCGGTACCGCGTTCGCGCTGTGCGCGGCGGGCTTCACCCTGCTGTTCGGCCGGGTCGCGGACCTGTTCGGCCGTCGCCGGCTGTTCCTCGGCGGCCTGGTGGTCCTGGGCGGCGCCTCGCTGCTGGGCGGCCTGGCGCAGAACCCGGAGATGCTGATCACCGCCCGCGTGCTGCAGGGTCTGGCCACCGCGGCGGTGACCCCGGCCGCGCTGTCGCTGATGACCACCTCGTTCCCGGAGGGCCCGCTGCGCCAGAAGGCGCTCGGCCTCAACGGTGCGCTGATGTCGAGCGGTTTCACCACCGGCGCCATCCTCGGCGGTGTGCTGACCGACCTGCTGTCCTGGCGGTGGGCGTTCTTCATCAACGTGCCGGTCGCCCTCGCGGTGCTGGTGATCGCCCCGACGGTGATCAAGGAGTCCCGGGTCGACGACCGCCCGAAGCTGGACCTGCCCGGCGCCCTCGCCGTCACGCTCGGCCTGCTGGCCATCATCTTCGGGCTGACCCAGGCCGGTGAGAAGGGCTGGGGTTCCGCGGGCACCCTGCTGCCGCTGGCCGCGGGCGTGCTGCTGCTGGTGCTGTTCTGGGCGATCGAGCGCAAGGTCTCCGCGCCGCTGGTGCCGCTCAGCGTGCTCGGCAAGCGGTCGGTGGCCTGGGGCAACGTCGCCGGCCTGATCGCCTTCCTCACCGAGTGCTCGCTGGTCTTCCCGCTGACCCTCTACTTGCAGGACGTGCTCGGCTTCTCCCCGCTGGCGGCCGGCCTGTCCTTCGGCGTGCTCGGCCTGGGCACGGTCACCGGCGGCGTCACCGCGCCGAAGGTGATCGGGAAGCTCGGCACCAAGCAGACGCTGATCGTGGGTGGTGTCCTGCAGGCCGTCTTCACCTTCGCGATGATGGCCATCGGCGACGACCGCGCGTGGCTGTGGCTGATGCTGGGCGCCAGCTTCGTGGGCGGCGTCGGCAACATGCTCGTCATCGTCGGCTTCATGGTCACCGCCACCTCGGGTCTGGCCGACCACGAGCAGGGCCTGGCCACCGGCCTCGCCACCATGACCCAGCAGGTCGGCATCACGATGGGCACCCCGATCATGAGCGCGGTGGTCACCGCCGCCGCCGGCGCCGGGGCCGCGTCCATGCTCGGCGGTCTGCGGGTGGCGATCGGAGTGAACGCCGCGATCGTCGTCCTGGGCCTGCTCACCAGCGCGATCTTCCTGCGCAGCGACCGGGCTCCCGCCCAGTAGCAGAAAGCGGCGGGCGGCACCGGCCGTTCCCCGGTACCGCCCGCCGCCCCACGACCGCCCGCCGTCAGGACGACCCCCGCGTCCTGACGGCGGGCTTGCGCACGGCTACCCCGCGAAGGGGAAGGTGAAGGACCCGAACAGCTCGGTCTCCGGCGCGTCGGCGCCGCGCAGCCGCAGCGCGCAGCTGACCAGCGCGTGGTCGAGCATCGAGATCCGGTCGCCCTCCTCCTTGGCGCCCTCGGAGAGGTTGTCGATGACCCAGCTGATCGCCGACTCGCCGCCGTAGCGGGCCCGCGGGGCGAACATCAGCTCCCAGGCGCCGATCTCGCCGAGGATGTTGAGGACGTAGCTGACCGGGAACGACCGGTTGGCCCGGTTGTCCTCGGTGCTGTCCAGGTCGGGGAACGAGTCGGCCATCCGCACCAGCGCCGCGTCCGGGATCAGGTCCATCCGGCCGTTCATCATCGACAGCTCGATGATGTACGGGTAGGCGTTGCCCCGGGGGGAGAAGTTCTCACCGGGGTCGACCACGTCCAGGACCGCCGCGACGTCGGTCAGGAAGCCGTCCAGGTCCGGCAGTTGGTCCGCCAGCCGGCCCAGGTTGTGCAGCGCGATGACGTAGTACTGCGACATGTGGACCTTGGTGGTCCAGGGGATCTGGTCCATCAGGCTCCTGGCCTCGGCCAGGGCGTCGATCGGCCGGGTCAGGTACTCGGAGCGGCCGCACATGGCGACGGCGTTGAGCATCGTCAGCAGCGGGTAGACCTTCTTCCACGGCAGCGGCATCGGGTTCGGGAAGGCCGGCCAGTTGCCCACCTCGTCGGCGCGGGTCAGGTAGTCGAGGACTTCCTGCATGTAGTCGCGCTCGCCGTCGAAGATGTGCTCGGTGTAGCCGAGCAGCGCGATCACGGACATCAGCATGCCGCCCACGCGGCCGCAGAAGTACGGGATCGGGATGCGGTCCAGCAGGTCCAGCGCCTCGACGACGTGGTTGCGCTCCGCGGTGACCAGGCGCTCGCGCAGGCCGAGCTGGCCTATCGCGAGGAAGACCGTGCAGCAGGCGGACACCCGCTCGTACTCGCCGTGCCGGCCCTGGTTCTCGTCCGGGATGGCGTCCGGCGCGATCTGGTCGAGCATGCCGAGCACCTCGGCCGGGAAGTCCAGCTCGTCGTTGACCAGCAGCGAGACGTCGAGGCCGAGCTTGGCGAAGGCGTCCATCAGGATGCTTCCGGCGGTGGCCCGGTAGTACGGGTTGGGCACCGCCCGCACGGCGTCCAGCAGCGGCGGCACCGCCGGGGCCAGCCAGTCGCGGTCCTCGCCGCCGGCGTTGACCTTCAGGATGAACTCCGCCATGGCGCGGGAGAACAGCGTGTAGCCGTCGGACGGCGAGACCTTGGCCGCCAGCCGGTCGAAGGCGTCGCGGATGTGCCCGGCGACGGCCGCGTCGTAGCCGATCGGGTACTGGCCGAGGCCGATGCCGCGCAGCATGCGGCTCCACGGGGTCGCGATCATCCGCGACTCGTTGGACATGTCGTGCAGGCCGGAGATGGGCAGGGAGCGCGGAACAGCGTTCATGGGTCAAACCTCCGTCGGGTGTTTCGTACGTGCTGCTTGCGGGTCGGGCTCAGCCGTTCAGGTAGGGCGGTCGGGTCACCGGCAGGCCCAGGAACTCGGTCCTGCCGCCTTCGAGCATCTGGAGCGCCCAGTTCAGCCACTTGACGCCCTCGCAGTAGATGGCGACCGGGCGGCGCTGGGTCTGGTAGCCGTCGACCAGGGTGCCGTCCAGCTCCTTCTGGAAGTGGAACGGCGGCATGGCGGTGAAGTGCTGGCCCATCATGAAGACGAACCGGATCAGCCAGAACGGGTCCTGGCGCAGGAACGGCGACTCGGGGTCGTCGAGCCCCAGCGCCGCCGTCATGACGGGAGCGAAGTAGTCCTCCATGCCCTGGGGCGCCGCGGGGTCGACGCGGCCCCCACTCGCCGTCACGTCCCGTACCCGGTACGCCTTCTGGTAGGGGTTGCCGTTCTGGAAGGTGATGTCGACGCTGGGGGTGCGGCCCTCGCCCGCGTCGACGGCCATGGTGAACTGCTCGAAGTGGATCTCGTCGTAGTGGCCGATCGAGTTGTGCCACGGCTTGTTGTCGTACATCGCGTCGTCGCGGGTGTGCCGGCCGTCGCTCTTGAAGCCGATGGCCCGCGGATCGAGGAACCTGATCCCCAGCGTCTCGTGGGTGATGGCCGCCAGCGCCGCGTCGACGTCCTCCTGCGGCGCCCCGGACTCGATCAGCCGCTGGGCGTGGCGCAGCGGGGCACTGTTGGTGATCTTGATGTTCTCGGTGTTCGTGTCGCCCATGACCAGCGAGTGGAAGGCCGGTTCGAGGATCGCGGCGAACTCCGGGCTCTCCCGGAAGCGCCGCAGCAGGGCCGTGTGGTTCAGGTAGGAGACGCCGTCGATGACGATGTGCTCGGTGTCCAGCAGGTGCGGGCTGAAGGTGCGCGGCGCGGTGCGGCGGCACAGCTCCAGGCGGTCCTCGATCTTCCTGAAGTAGGAGGTGTCGAGCGTCTCGCCCGGCGCCGGCACACGGCCGATGCTGTGCACCTCGTCGTTGAGCACCCGGATGATCTGCTCGTAGAGCCGGGCGACCACGGCGGGCGGCGGGGTGTGCTTCTCGACGTACCGGCTGACCTCCTCGCCCGCGACGTAGCTCATCTCGTAGATGACCTCCCGGTCGACCGTGCGATCGCCGGTGCGCAGGTGGAAGGGGACGGGGGCCTCGCGCTCCAGGACGGAGTACACCTCGGGGAAGTAGCCGCGCACCTGCTCGGGCAGGGCCGCCAGGAACTCGGCCTGCTTGCGGGCCTTGGTGAACGGCGGCAGCATCACGCCGCGCCCGTCGGGGTTCCATCGCGCGGTGGTCAGGGCCTCGCTGAGCACCTTCCGGACGGTGATGCGCTCCTCGCCCTCCTTGCGGACGAAGATGGTCATGGACTCGCTGCCGCCCTGGCCGAAGCCGACGATCGTCTCGTCGGCCTCGATGTAGGCGCAGACCGTGCTGGAGAGGATGCGGCGGCTGCGGGCGTTGGCCAGCACCCGTTCGTTCTCCTCCGTCAGGCCGAGGACCCGGGCGTGCTCGAACGCGTCGAGCGCGGGGTGGACCCGCCGCTTCCACACCTCGCCCGGCTCGGTGACGGCGAGGACATGCACGGCGAACGGCCCGGCGTCGAGGTCGGCGGCGGCCGGCTCCGAACCCAGGGCGACGACCTGGCAGTTGCCGCCCAGCCGGATCAGCCGCACCGGGCCGTCCAGGGCGCCGTCCCGGAGCACCCCGCGCGTGGCGTCCTCCAGGTCCTTCCTGGACTGGATCGGCACCCCCTCGGGGGAGACCAGCGGAAGGCCGGCCACGGTGAGGCCGCGCAGGATCCGCTCGCCCGCCTCCCCGCCCGCCGGTTCGGTGCCGAGCGTGACCGCGTCGGCCAGCGAGAGGGCCCCGGAGACCGCCAGCGCGGCCAGCCAGCCGGGCACGTCGGCGCCCTCCAGGTAGTGGTCGCTCTGCGCGAAGAGCGCGGGGCGGTGCCGGGCCAGCGCGTTGAACATCAGGTACTGGTGGACGATGCGCCGCCCGACCGGGGAGAGCTCGGCGTCGACCGGCAGGCCGCCGAGCGTGCGGTCGTGCATCTCGTACGCGGTGAGCTGGGTGTCCAGCAGCGTCCGGGTCCTGCGCTCCAGCACCGCGTCCTCGAGCTCGGAGCCGCCGCCGAAGTGGAAGACGACGACCTCCGGCCGGGTGGTGTGGAAGGTCCGCACCCGGGTGCCGCCGCCCGCGTCCCGCACCGTCAGTTCCGCGTACGCCTTGCCCAGCAGCTCGGGCTCCGCCGCGGTGACCCGCTTCTTCAGCCGGGCCCGGACGACGAGTTCGTCCCGGTCGAGGGAGACGTGCTCGCGGTGACTGTGCGTGTGCTGGAAGACCTCCAGGAAGCGGTGGAGCGCGGGGGAACGGCCCTGGTCGGGGCGCAGCATCCGGTCGGTGATGACCCGGCCGAGGGTGCGCGAGAGGTGGTCGTCCCAGAACTCGCTCTCCTCGGCGAGGCGGAACAGCTCGCTCAGCAGGCGGTGGTCGTCGTCGGTCAGCTCGTCCACCGACCGGGCGAGCTCCTCCAGACGGGCCGTCAGGGAGCCGGCCAGCGTGACGCCCCGCAGGAACGCCGCGGTGTCCGCGGGGCTGCCGGTGTAGGCGGCGACGGGCGCGGCGACCGTGTTGTCCTTCAGCAGCCGGACGGACTTCTCCCCCAGGCCGAGCTCCAGCACCAGGTCCGCGTCGAGGCGGTCGAGGCCCTCGCAGGTCTCGCGGGAGGCCATCACCCGGTCCGTCATCGCCAGGACCCCCTGGCGGACGGCGGAGGCGGTGGTCAGCAGCGAGTTGTCGTGGTTCGACACCACGGGGACGCGGGGGGTGCGGAACTGGATCCGCTGCGCGTCGATGAACCGGTCCAGCGCCTCCCGGGCGGGCCGCATCCGGGCGGAGTGGGCCAGGAAGACGGTCGGTTCCTTCAGCTCCCAGGTGGTCACGCCCGGGAAGGAGGCCGCGAAGGCGTCGAACCCGGCCTTGGCACCGGGGCGGACGTAGAGGTTCGCCTGGGTCGGCGCGTAGCTCTTGTGCAGTTCGACGTCGGCGAGCGGGAAGGCCGCACGCATCCCGTCCAGGACCTCCGCGAGCGCGTCCGGGCTCGGCGCCTTCACGGCGACCACGTGGAAGGGCTCGCCGACCAGCGGGGTGCGCCGGGCGGTCGCGTCCAGGTACCCGGCCACCCGCCGGGCGAACTCCTCGTCCTGGTCCTGCGGGCCGGCGGCCTGGAGCATCAGCGGCGTGAACACCTGGGCGATCTTGACGCCGTCGATGACGGACAGCGAGCCGCTCGCCACCGCGGCCGTCAGGATGCCGAAGCTCTCGCCGGTGTAGGCGACGAAGTCGACGGGCGCCCCGCTCGCTGCGATCCGGGCGCGGAGGAAGGCGTCCAGGGCCAGGCTGTGCACCAGCAGGGACGCACCGATGAACCCCTGCCGCTCCATGCGGCCCGCCGGCAGGTTCTCGGGCACCGGCAGCAGCCGTTCGGGCCGGCCGGGGAAGCCCAAGGCGCGGGCGGCGCCCCGGTAGATTCCGGTGACTTCGACGAGGCCGGAGTCGAGGAGCTCGTGGCCCAGCCCCCGGTAGTGGGCACGGCTCCCGAGACCGGGAAAGAACCCGGCCGCGCGTATGCGGTTGCCGGTATCGAGGGCGTCTTCTACGAGCGAGGAAACTCGGGACAGCGATCGGGACACGGACGTCGCCTCTCAGGGTTTTCTCGGCGGAAACATCGCACGCTCACCTTTGGGCGCGGGAATCCCCCATTGCGAGTACGAAATGAATTCTCGCCGCAATCACGAACCGGCTTCAATGCATTTCGGTACAGGAATCCTCAAGCCTCCGTCAGCTTCTGCAGAGGAACGTCAGGGAACGTCAAGGGGAACGTCAAAGTGCCACGTCAGAGGGGTGAACGCAGAGCGGGGGGGCCACGGGGCCGGGGTGGGGCGCCCCCCGGGGTGAGGGCCCCACCCCCCCC